>NZ_JBJFHB010000047.1:0-2215 GCF_051893255.1 Lactobacillus sp.
TCAAAACATCAAGCATTTGCTTGATGTTTTTCTTTTTTTGCCAGGGATGCTGATAAAAAACTGAAGGCCATTTGACAGCGCTTACAAGAGGGCTATAATAGAAGCTGTAAAGTGAAAAAATTGAGTAAACTAGTAAGGAGATACACTTATGGGTAAGATTAAAGGTGCTAACGCAGTTTTAGACGTCATGTATAAGTGGGGTATTGACCATCTTTACGGTTTTCCAGGTGGCTCATTTGACTCAACCATGAACGCCATCTATGAAATGCAAGACAAGATCAAGTTTATCGAAGTGCGTCACGAAGAAGCCGCTTCTTTAGCCGCTTCAGCTGAATATAAGCTGACCGGCAAATTGGGTGTCTGCATGGGGTCAGCTGGCCCAGGTGCTGCCCACCTCTTTAACGGCCTCTACGATGCCAAATACGACAAGACTCCAATGGTTGCCTTGGTAGCTAACGTGCCAGCTCCGCGGCAAGATATCAACTTCTTCCAGGCCTTTGACGAAATGCCATGGTTCCGCGACGTTGCCGTTTGGGTTCACCAAGCTAAGACCAAGGAAGCCTTGCCAGTCTTGATGGATACCGCCATCCGGACCGCTTATGCCAAGAAAGGTCCAGCTGTTTTGGTTATTCCAAAGGACTTTGGCTGGCAAGAAATTGACGACAACTACCGGGTCTCAGCGCCAAACCACGTTGCTGACAACTATGCAGGGCCAACTCCAGAATCCATTGAAGCTGCTGAAAAGTTGATCAAGGAAGCCAAGAACCCAGTTGTCTATTTTGGCTACGGTGCTCAGCATGCAGCTAAAGAACTGAAGGAATTCTCTGACAAGTTCAAGATGCCAATGATGTCTTCATACCTAGGTAAGGGGATTGTGGAAGACAGCTTTAAGGCATATTTAGGCACCATTGGCCGGATCGGGGCTAAGGCGCCTAACGAAGTTCAAGGCCACACCGACCTGGTTGTTTGGGTTGGCAACAACTCGCCATTCTCCATTCTTTGGTTCCCAAAGAACGCTAAGGTTATTCAAATTGATGTGGACCCAGAAAAGCAGGGCAAGCGGCACTCAGTTGACGTTTCCATCTTAGCCGATGCCAAGAAGAGCCTCCGCGCTTTGATCGACCATGGGGATGCTCGTGAAGAGTCACCGCTTTACAAGGCGGCTATCGCTGACCGGGAAGAATGGGATGCCTGGGTAGACAGCTTTAAAGACGACCACCTGAAAGACGAAGGCCGGGTTCGCCAAGAGCCAATTTGGGACGTCATTAACCATGAAGCTGCTGACAATGCTGTCTTTGCCATCGACGTCGGCAACGTCAACATGGACCACTGCCGGCTCCTCCAAATGAATGGCAATCAGCGCTGGACGACGTCTGGCCTGCACGCTACCATGGGTTACGGGGCTCCAGCTGCCCTGGCAGCTGCTATGTCCTTCCCAGACCGGGAAGTATGGCACCTGGCAGGGGATGGCGGCTTTGCCATGATGAGCCAAGAACTGCTCACCATGGCCCGCTATAACTTCCACATCCTGACTGTGGTCTTCACCAACGAAACCTTGGGCTACATCGAAGCTGAGCAGCGAGATGAATCCAAGCAGCCATTATCCGGCGTCATTTTGCCAGACAATGACTGGGCTAAGGTGGCTGAAGGGATGAACGTTAAGTCCTTTACGGTTCACGATAAGGCCGAATTTGAAGCTGCGGTCAAGGAATGGAAGAAGATGGACGGCCCGGCCTTCATCGACGTTAAGTACACTAAGCACATGGCTTACTCAACTGAACTTAACACTCTGGACGACCCAGAATTCGTGAAGTACTACCACGCAGAAGCCCTGCACCCATTCTCTTACTTTGCTGACAAGTTTGGCTTGGATGTCGATACGGCATCCGGTGCTTCAGGCCACGCTGAAGACAAGACGGCGGCCTTGAAGGTTCAAGCCGTAACTAGCGCTTCTACGCCAGAAACTGCACCTGATACCAGTTCTGGAGCATCCCACTAGGAGGGTAATCTTTTGAGAAAAAATCTTAGCCAAAACTTAATTGAGCAATTTTTAGCAAGATTTAAGCAGAAGTAAAAGAAAATTTAGAAAAAAGAAAACGGACTGCACACGCAGTCCGTTTTTCATTGGCCTTGTTGCACACCAGGTGCACATGAGAAAACAAAAAAGACAGGCAACGCCTGTCTTACTCCCGATTCATTCATGCCCACTAAAGGA
>NZ_JBJFHB010000048.1:0-8828 GCF_051893255.1 Lactobacillus sp.
GATAAAACAGCATCAAAAAAACGGTGGATTTATATCCACCGTTTTGGAAAAGAATATTTGTAATATCTCTTACATAATGTCGATTGTACCATTCGCGATCAGAACGATTGACAGAACGCACAAAGCCAAAATGACTACGTAAGTAATAATTTCGTTCTTGTTGAGCTTTCTGCCCTTTTCACGGACGTTTTGGTAGTAAACGATCAAGCCTGGAATGTAGCTAAGAGATACAACCAGTACATATTGCCAGCCTGCCAAAACCATGCACAGCAATTGGAAGGCAGCTGCCAAAAGGCCGTAGAACCATTGACCCCATTCCTTGCGTTCTCTGCTGAACTTCATTTGGTAAAGACCAACAAAGAGGTAAGAGAACAAGATGGCACTTGAAGCTAAAGTGTAGCAGAATTCGTATGCCTTGTCAGTGAAGAGCAAGGAGAAGAGGAAGATGGTTTGCAAAACAGCAGTCGTCATCAAGGAGTTAGTCGGAGCCTTCTTGCTGTTCAGCTTGCCCCAGAACTTAGGAGCAGCACCGTCTTCAGCGATCAAAAGCATGGTTTCTGCTGGCAGCATGGTCCAGGAAAGCCATGAAACGATAGTAGAAATGATCAAACCAAGGTTGATCAAGATCATCCCCCAGTTGCCGACAACCATCTTCAAGTCGCTACCCAAAGCTGGTTGAGCTGCTGAAGCCAGTTGAGCCCGGGTCAGCATGCCGTAAGGCAAGATAGAAATCATCATGTAGAAAATAAGCAGCATTACGAAACCAAGCATGGTTGCTTTTTGAGCTTCTTTAAGGGTCTTAGCACGAGAACCCATAACTGAGGCACCTTCAACCCCGATGAAGACCCAGATCAAGGTCATCAAAGTACCTTGCATTTGCGTCCAAACGCTGCCAGTCGTAGTGCCCTTAGACAGGTTGTTGGATACTCTGCCCCAGAAGTCAGCGGTAAACATCCCTGACTTAAAGGAAACGATACAAATGATCACAAACATGATCAATGGTACAACTTTGCAGAAAGTACCGATCGTGTTAACGAATGAGGCACTTTCCACACCGTTGTTAACCAGGAAAGTCAAGGCCCAGCAGAAGATGATGGCGACGATGATTGATGGCAGGTTAGAGCCACCCTTGAAGACCGGAATAAAGGTCCCGATCGCACTCATCAACATGGTTGCGAAGGCCAAGTTGCCCAGCCAGGCAGACAGCCAGTAAGCCCAGCCAGAAATGAATTCGCCAAGTGGGCCATAGCCAGCCCCGGCGTAAGCAAAGATCCCACCCTTAAGGTCTGATCTCTTTTCAGTTAAGTTATTAAGTGACAAAACGAGCATCAAGAAACCAAAACCGGTCAGCAGCCAGGCCAAAATCGCTGGCCCTGGTGCAGCGGCAGAGGCAACTTTGCTAGTAATCCCGAAGATCCCAGTCCCAATTGAGGAACTAACGATCAAAGCGGTCAGGCCAACTAGGCCAATCCCGTTTTTGTTTACTTTCTCTTCCATAGTTATTACCTCAAATCTTACTCAAACATTTTTACTTCAAAACATTCTTTTCACCTAAAAAAGCGGGGACAGTCTACCCCTTTCTGAGCGATAGACCAGCTCCGCAATTTTAGTGTTTTTTCAAACAAGTATTAAGCTATCAAGCTAGATGTCTTCGCGAACGATTGGGCAAGACATGCAGCGTGGGCCGCCACGACCTCTTGACAATTCACTTGAGCGAACTTCGTGTACCAAGATGCCGTGTTCTCTCAGCAGAGCGTTTGATACATAGTTTCTGTTGTAAGTTACGACTTCACCTGGAGCAATTGCCAAGGTGTTTGAACCGTCGTTCCATTGTTCACGAGGAGCAACGATTGGGTCGCCATTGCCAGTAGGAATCAAGTCAATTTCTGACTTGCCCAAGGCCTTCTTCAAGACTTCCTTGATGTCGGTGTGGTGCTCGAAGGTTACTTCGCCATCCTTGCCTGGGTGCAGTACCCAGTTGTCAACCTTGCCATCTTCAGTCAAGATGTCTGGGTGAACCGTGAATTGGTCGTAGTTGATCATGGTGAAGACCGTGTCAAGGTGCATCATGGCGTGGTTGTGCGGAATGGAGATTGCGATTACCGTGTCGTAGTCTGAGCCTGCAAACAAGTTCTTAGCGATGTCTTGAATTGCGTCAGCGGTAGTCCGTTGTGAAATACCGATGGCTACTACGTGGTCGCTCAGTACCAATTCGTCCCCACCTTCGATGTGGCTAGCGTGGTTTCTGTCGCGCCATACCTTAACCTTGCCAGCAAAGCGAGGGTTGTACTTCAAGATGTATTCAGTGATCATTGATTCACGTTGACGAGCTGGGAAGGTCATCTTGTTGACTGACATCCCTTCGCCAATGGAAGCTTGTGGGTCACGAGTGAAGTAGGCGTTTGGAAGTGGATCCATCAAGAATGGCCAAGCAGTGTTTTCTGATACAGCTGCTAAGTCCAAAGTCTTGAGTTCCAAGTCATCGCGGCGGATACCTTCGTAGATTCTGGTTACCAAGTCGCGTGGAGTCAAAGCCTTCAAGTATTCAACCAAGGCGTCGTGGGTTACGCCGGCAACAAAGCCAGCTTCAGCCACTTGTCTTTCGATGAATTCATTACGTACAGCTTCGTCAGCCAAAGCTTCAGTAGCCAGGTCTTCGGTATAAATAACTTCGGCACCGTTGTCGCGCAGGGTTTGTGCGAAGAAGTCGTGTTCTTCTTGAGCAATTGGCAGGTATGGAATGTCATCGAACAAAAGCCGTTCCATTGAGTCTGGCGTAATGTTTTCGATTTCGTGCCCTGGCCTGTGCAACATAACTGTCTTTAACTTACCAATTTCTGAAGTAACATGAATAGGACTTGTCATGATAATTCACTCCTATACTAATTGATATTGTTCTAATTAATCCTAATGAATAGCGGTTATAAAGCAGTCAATAACCTATATTGACCAACTTAACGACATTTTAGAGAGTCGAAAATTGTTAGTTGTTTATTTTTTAAAGAGAGATTTTTTACTAAAAAACTGATTGGCAATGCCGATTAAGCGTGGATAACAGTCCCCAACTGCCCAGCTAATGCGGCGTCTAAGCCTGAAAGGGAGGTAATGATGGCTTCTCTTTCTGGGTGGCCTTCAACAAAGGACAAGCAGGCTTCAACCTTTGGCAACATGCTGCCGGAAGCGAATTGACCTTCGTCGATATATTGCTTAGCTTCAGCTACAGACAAGTTTTCCAAGTTCTTTTGGTCTGGCTTGTTGAAGTTGATAGCTACATAGTCAACAGCAGTCAAGATGATCAGCTTGTCGGCACCAACATTGGCTGCCAAGAGGGCACTTGACCGGTCCTTGTCAATTACGGCTGGAACGCCTTGGAGGCCTTCTTCGGTTTCCACAACTGGCACCCCGCCGCCACCGCCAGCGATAACTAATTCGCCAGCTTCGATCAAGGTCTTGATGCTGTTTAATTCAACGATTCTCTTTGGCGTAGGTGAAGGAACGACTTGTCTCCAGCCGCGGCCCGCGTCTTCTTTAAAAATGTAGCCCTTGTCAGCGGCAATGGAGTCGGCTTCTTCTTTGCTGTAGAAGGCCCCAATTGGCTTGGTTGGGTTTTGGAAGGCTGGGTCTTCAGGATCAACAACGATTTGCGTAACGATCGTTGCGACATCCTTCTTCATGCTGCGCTTGTGCAATTCGTTTTGCAGGCTTTGTTGCAGGTGGTAGCCAATGTAGCCTTGACTCATGGCCCCGCATTCAGGGAATGGGAAGGCTGCGCTTTGGCCATGTTCTGCAGCATAGCTCATGCCTAAGTTGATTTGCCCAACTTGTGGGCCGTTGCCGTGACTGATGACTACTTCATTGCCGGCACTGATTAAGCCGATCAATGAGGAAGCAGTGTTCTTAACCAATTCTAATTGTTCGGCTGGTGACTTGCCGAGGGCGTTGCCGCCCAATGCTACAACAACTTTTGACATAAGAGCACCTCTTCTAGACTAGTCACCCAAGGTAGCTACCATGACAGCCTTGATGGTGTGCATCCGGTTTTCAGCTTCACGGAAGACTACTGAGTACTTGCTTTCGAAGACTTCGTCAGTTACTTCAAGTTCCTTAAGGCCAAACTTTTCGTAAACTTCACGGCCTACTTCAGTTTCCAGGTTGTGGAAGGCTGGGAGGCAGTGTTCAAAGATTACGTTAGGGTTTTCGGTAGCCTTCAAAACGTCCATGGTGATTTGGTATGGTGAAAGGAGTTCGATTCTCTTCTTCCACATTTCGTCGGATTCACCCATTGATACCCAAACGTCACCGTAGATTACGTCCATGCCCTTAACGCCTTCCTTGATGTCGTTTGAAACAACGATCTTGGCGCCAGTCTTTTCAGCAATTGCGTTGGCCTTTGCCAAAGTTTCTTCGCTTGGGTTCAGTTCTGCAGGAGTTACTACGTGGTATTCCATACCCATAACGGCAGCACCCAGCATCAAAGCGTTTGATACGTTGTCGTGACCGTCACCAACAAAGGCAAACTTGATGTCCTTGTATTCCTTCTTCAAAACTTCCTTAGCAGTCAAGAAGTCGGCCAAAACTTGAGTTGGGTGGTCAGCGTCAGTCAAGCCGTTCCATACTGGAACACCTGAGTACTTAGCCAAAGTTTCAGCTGCTTCTTGGGAGAAGCCACGGAATTCGATACCGTCAAACATGCCGCCCAATACGCGAGCAGTGTCCTTAACTGATTCCTTGTGGCCAAAGTGTGAGCCGCTTGGCCCAAGGTAAGTTACGTGAGCGCCTTGGTCGTGGGCACCAACTTCAAATGAGCAACGAGTTCTGGTTGAGTCCTTTTCGAAGATCAAAGCAATGTTCTTGCCCTTCAAACGAGGCTTTTCAACGCCGGCATACTTGTCCTTCTTGAGTTGTTCTGCCAAGTCAAGCAAGTATTCCATTTCACGAGTGTTAAAGTCTGCTAAAGTTAAGTAGCTGCGGTTACGTAAATTAAAAGCCATGATAGCTTCCTCCTAATTCATTTTATGTTTTTCACTTGTTTACGATTATTATTATAGAAAGCGTTTACAGGTAGCCACAGCAAAAAACGGAAAGATTTAAAAAAAGATAACGGGAATTATTTTATTATTTTTCGGCAAAGTGCATACTTGAATTCTTTCCATGCATAGAAAGGTACTTATGCATCATTTGAACCGGTTTCAATGCGATTATGCATTATTTTATATTTTTTGCCCAAAATGCTAAAATAGATTTTGAGAATCACAGAACTTCAACAAGCATCAAAAATGAGGTAAAATGACCAAAAATGTACTTCTATATCGCCAATAAAAGCAACAAGAACTTACAATTTATCAGTAATGCCCTGGAAAGCAACTTCGAAAATATCATCGTTGGCCAGACCAGCGATGCGCAGAGAGCCTATGATGATCTCAGGCAATTGCGGGTTGATGTGTTAGTAACTGACTATGATTTGGCGCCTTTTGATGGCATGGAGCTGCTCAAAAAGCTGAAAAAAGCCAACATCCTGCCTCGGATCATCATGACAGCTAACACCCCTTCTGATGCTTTGGTAACGGCTGCCTACCAGAATGGCTGCGACTTTTTCCTGCACCATCCTTTAAATGCTCTTGAGATTGCTCATGTGTCAAAGGTCCTTAGTACGCAGCTGCGGCTCCTGAGCAATATGCGGGTCATCAGCGAGCTCTCTGGCAGCTTGAACAGCCCTTATGCCCGCCAACAAACCATCCACCGCCAGCAAATCGACTTCGTTAACGATACCCTGCGCTTTTTAGGCATTGCCGCCGAAAAAGGCTACGACGACATCATGCGGATCATCCGCTTAATGGTCGACAAGGATCAAAACTTTGACCAAGTGGACTTGGAAGAGTGCCTGGGCATCAATCCTAAGGAAAAGAAGGTAATCTACCAGCGGATCCGCCGGGCCCTGCATATTGGGATCGTCAACCTGGCCACCATGTGCATCGACTACCCGGACAACGACATGCTGCTGGACTATGCCAACAACCTCTTTGAATACCAAAACGTCCATGCGGAAATGCTTCACCAAAATGGTACCGAGATCGAAAGGGGGCAAATCTCCCTTCAGCACTTCTTTGACGGCCTCTTGCAAGAGAGCTACCGGGCCAAGCGGCTGGCACCTAACCGGTCCAATTGACCCTGACGGCGCTTTCAGTTAAAATTAACATTGTAAGTAAAAGTCCATTTTTTCCTAAAGAAATTAAATAGAAAGGCCAAAAATGCTAACAAAAGTAACTATTGATCCCAGCTTCTGGGAACTCTTTCCAAATGCCCAAGTCAATGTCATGCTGGTCAGCGGCATCGACAACCACGATACCGACGACAACCTCCCTGCCCGCCGCAAGCTGCTAAGCGAAGCCGAAGACAAGGCGGAAGACTTTTTAGGCGCAGCCCAATTCAACCGCAACACCGTTGTTGATGAATGGCGCAAGGCCTACCAGCAATTTAAAAAGAAGAAAGGCGTCCGTGCTTCAATCGAGGCCCTGCTCAAGCGGGTGGACAAGGGCGAAGACCTGCAGCCCATTTCACCTTTAGTTGATGTTTACAACTCCGTTTCCCTGTCCCGCGGCGTGCCAATCGGGATTGAAGACCAGGAAAAATTGGCTGGCGAAATGCACCTGGGTCTGGTTCATGAAGGCCTAGCCTTTAGAGCCGTGGGCAAGGACGCCGACGAGCCAACGCTAGAAGGCGAAATGGCCTGGTATGACGATGAAGGTGCCGTTTGCCGCTGCCTCAACTGGCGCGATGCCCAAAGAACCATGCTGGATGAAGCTTCAACCAAGGGCGTCATCATCATTGAATCAGTCAACCAAGATCAAGCAGCCCGGGCTGACGAAGCTGTCAGTGACTTGACGAAGCTGCTTCAGGAATACTTCGGCGTTACCCCTGACAAGGCCGTCGTTTTAACTAAGGATAACCCTTCCGTTGCTGTTGATTAAAAAAGAGGACCGTTAGGTCCTCTTTTTTCTTGCTTATTTTCTTTGGTAAACCAGTTCCCCGCCGATCCAGGTCTGGGCAGCGTGCACGGTGGTTAAGTCGTCAGCTTTTTGGCTGAACAGGTCCTTGTTTAAAACGATGAAGTCAGCGTCTTTGCCAGCTTCCAGCGTCCCATTTTGGGTAAAGCCGCCCATGATGGCTGCGTCACGCGTATATGCCAGCAAGGCCTGTGGCAAGGAGATGGCCTCATCGGCATTGATGGTCCCGCCCCCAGCCGTCTTCCGGGTAACGGCAGCGTACATGCCGTAAAATGGGCTGTCTGGTTCGGCCCACGGAGTACATGGGGCGTCAGAACTGAGGCTGACGATCGGGGCTTCTTTTTCCATAGTCTTGATCCGGTAGGCCAGCTTTAACTGATCCTTGGACAAAAATTGCCGGTAGGAGTCTTCTTCAGCAAAGAAGAAGATTGGCTGGGTGGAAATGCCGAGGCCGATCTTAGCCTTTTTTAGCTCCTCAAACATCTGGTCACTGATTAAGGAAGCGTGCTCGATCCGAACCGATGGCATGCCGGCAAGCCATGGGTCAAGATCCTGGCAGACATCGATCACGTTTTGAACAGCCTCGTCGCCCATGGCGTGAACCGCGACTTGCAAGTGGTTGGCTCTCGCGTAATCGATGATCTCTTTTAGCCGCGTCTGGCTAGTGAGGCAGACGCCCTTTTTGCCAGAAGGAAAGCCATCTTTCATGTAGGCCGTTTCGCCGGAAATGGAGCCATCCATGAAGACCTTGAGCCCCGCCACGCGGAGGCGGTCAGTCTGGGCGCTTTCTAGTGGGCCATCTACCTCATCAGCGACGTAGTAGATGGCAGACTTAGGCTTAAAGCCCGCTTTGTAGGCATCCTGGTAGAGCTTGAGGCTGGCGTAAGGATGAAGCCGCCCCATCATTTCGCCGATGGCCACGATGCCGTTTTCCAGGTAGTGTTCTGAGGAATTGACCAAATTTTTTACGTCATTTTCGTAGCTTAAGGCTGACTTGGCCCGGATCAGTAGCTGGCTAGCGGCAACTTCCCGCATAAAGCCAGTTGGGCGGCCATTTTCGTCTTTTTCGATCTTGCCGCCGGCTGGGTCAGGCGTGCTTTCGTCAATGCCGGCTAGTTCCAGGGCCAGAGAGTTGCCGACCGAGGAGTGGCAGTCGGAGCGATATAAAAAAATCGGTTGAGTAGTGGACACCTGGTCGAGGTCGTCTCGGTTGGGACTGCGGTGCTCAGCTAACTTGCTTTCGTCAAAGCCCCAGCCCTCGATCCAGACGTCCGCGCCTTTGCCGTATTCAGGAGTGTGTCTGAGCGCCTCTTGCATTTCGGGGATGCTGTTGACCAGGGGCGGCGTGCAGGCCGCGCCGTGCAAGGCGTCCGCGATGTACTTGGGGTGGGTGTGGTTGTCGATTAACCCCGGCAGCACCGTCGCCCCCTGTAAGTCGATGACTTCGTCGACGGCTTGGCCATCGTCTTTCGCGATTTTGCCGTCGACCACCGTTAGGGAGTCAGCAAAGGCGGTTTCGCTAGTCCCCAGAAAAATTTTTCCGTTAATAAATCGTTTGCTGTGCATTTTGTGTACCTATTCCCTATTAATCCGCTTACATATTTTCCTGGTTCAATTTTACCGCTAATTGGGGCGGCGCGGGAGTAGTTTTTGGGGTAACGTGGACGGGAAAAGGCGCATTTTTTGGAAACTAAACCGATTTTGGAGCGCGGCCGGCGCAATTTTTGGTAAACTAAACCGATTTTGCGGTGCGACGGGCGCATTTTTTAGTAAACTAAACCGATTTTGCGGTGCGACGGGCGCATTTTTTAGTAAACTAAACCG
>NZ_JBJFHB010000049.1:0-8570 GCF_051893255.1 Lactobacillus sp.
ACCGAGAGCAGGAGGAATTACTAAAAGCTATTGATAAAAGTACCCGAACCAAAGCTGAGATCCTCGCGTTTCTAGAAAGTCATGCATAAAAAGAAATACGGTTGGCAGAAAATCTGCCAACCGTGTGGTTTGAGTTGTAAAATCCTGGGAAATTAGCAGTAAAGCCCCGCATCAAGCGCATTACTTGCTCATCGGACAACTCTCGAACTTCGTCTTCATGTTTGGCCAGGCTAGCTTCCCATTCTCAAAGTGCTTATAGAGCAGCCAGAATCCCTGGCCATCCCAATAAAGTGCTTTGAAGCGATCTCTTCGGCTGCCACAGAAGAGAAAGACACTTCCAGAGAAGGGATCGAGATGGAGGCTCTTCTTAACTATGTAAGCAAGCGAATCAATTCCCGGCGCATGTCGGTCTTACCGCAAACAATGAACACTCGACCTAATTCAGCCAGATTAATCATGGTTCAAGAACCTGTCTACGACTTCAATCATAAGTTCATTAGTGGCATCACTGTAAAATGACAGCTCAACCCCTTTGGACTTCAGATTAAGGACAAGTCTGTTCCTTGTGAGCCTGTTCTTAGGCTTAACTCTGCCCTTCGGAAGCTCAAGCGGTACGATTGGATGTTCAGTCATAATATCGTGTTCCTCCGTATTCAATTGTTAAGAACAGTATATGACTATTGACCGGCGAGTAATAGATACCGCGCTATTGGGCGCTTACAAAACAGGTACGGGGATTTACAGTCTAAACTGTTTAGTTGTTGAGACTTCATCTTCCTTCTGCAGATGAGAGATCAAAGTGTTAGCCTTTCAAGGCAAGGCAGTATTATAATGTCTAGTAGGAATTTGTGTTTTTCGATAAAGGAGTTTGGCATGAGTAGAGAAATGGATTGGGAAACCTTTTTAAGCTTTTACAAGAATACCGTCTTAAATTATTCTTTGGCGATGAAGAAAGCAATAATCCATCGCTTGCAACAAAAGAACTTAATTACTTTTGATCCACAGACTACTCTGGGAAATCAGTCTGACTCCCCATTATTCATGCCTAACAAGGATGATATTGACTCAACGATCGTTGAAACCACTACCGATAAAAAATGCTCTCAATTTTATGAAGAATGGGAACTTATCAAACTCTATAAATACTCAGTACCATTTTTCTTTGATACTGATGAGCCAGTTGAAAAAATGTTAGCAAAGGCCGAGGTTTCAGAATTGGGTAGCCAGCTTTTACGCATTCTTCCAGCTGAATTGAAGGACGCTCAACCGACCTACAAGAAAGTAGCTGATCAAACTGTCTTAGTAAAGTTTGTCTTGCAGAAATCTTATACGGACAGAAGCACTAATGAGCTTGTCGATTATCGTTATCCAGTTGTTATCTATTTCGATTTGGAAAATAAGTGTCTCGAGATTAGATACGATGCTATCAAGAATCGTAGCTATTACCCTAATACGGGTGATGCTTATAGTGACATAGTCAGCTATTGCATCAAGTGGTTGAAGAATGTTTTGCAAATTAAGCTATTTAAGTGCGATTATTCGCAGGCTGTTGATAAGCTCAAGGAGGCAACTAACGATCCGGTCAAAATTTATCGGCAGATGATGTTGCTGAATTCAGGTGGCTCTGCAGATTTAACGGCCGCGATGGATGAGGATTCTGTTTTGCCATTTATCGGTGAATTGCGGGAACTGATCTCTGAAAATGAAGAAGTCTTTAGCAAATCGCCTGAAATCACGGAATTGCTCATCAGATACTTAGATGATAAAGAAGCTACCGCCAATTACCCATATGTTTATGTACAATGGGAGAATCCAGTTGTTTCGCAAAGCTATCTGGTTAAGATAACTTTTGGCTTTTCTAATCGGGAATATACAGTACTGCAGCACTTGACGGGAACTTGTAAAGATTTAGAAATGGGGCGAATGAACAATGCAATCAAATATCTTTGCACAAGTGGTACCTTTACTAAAGGAGAAGAACTTAGATGCTAACATAGATGACTTTGTAGACTTCATGAGCCACTACCATGCAGGCGATTGGGTTTACCCAAGTGTTATTCATCGAAAGCTGCAGCTTGATATCAAAACTGTTTATGAGTTATTGGAGTTTCTAACGACTCAAAACTACTTGACTTCATATTTGCAGATATACTGTCCAAATTGCAAGAAGTATACGGGCTTTTGCTATAAAACAATTGGCGAAATACCAAGTGAGCTTAGCTGTGCAAATTGTGATTATGAAATTACTGACCCAATCAATCATGCTGTAGTAGTCTATCGGGTGAGCAAGGCATGAAGGATGATGCTAAGAGCAAAGAACTGAGCCAACTAGTTGATGATCTGACTAATCTAGGGTTGCCATTTTCAGATCTATTTCAGATGTTTGTAGATAAAAACGCGCAAACGTTAAGCCTGTCGGATGAGGCGTTTGTTCGTTTTGCTTCTTTGTATGATCAGTTGGATCGTGGAGATTGCGACTTTGGCAAAAAAGGTAAATTGCTTGAAGAATTGATCGCGATACTCTTCGAAGACGGTTATCCTGAAATGTTTGATGTCAGACGAAATCAGCGAACTAGCAGCAATGAGATTGATTTACTGCTTAATTGGTCAACAAGTTCTGCTATGCTTGGGATGCAACTTTTTGATGAAAAGATGGGTTCTTCTTTTCTCATTGAATGTAAAAACTATGAGGAGAAGGTTGGAGTAACGTATTTAGGGAAGTTTTTCTCATTGATGTGTTATACCGATACCAAATTAGGCATTTTTGTTGCTTGGAATGGCATTACAGGCTCTGATAATTCTTGGAATGACGCTATTGGTTTGGTTAAAAAATTAGCGTTAGGCGAAAAAAAGTATATCTTAGTTCTTAGTAAACCTGATCTGGCAAGAATACGCCGAAAAGAAACCAACATTTTTACTCTACTAGAAAATAAATATCAAGCTTTAAAGAATGATATTTCGTACAATAGCTTCATTCAAAAACATGAAATTGAACTTGACCATTCATGGCCAAAAGAGTAACTTGATAAAATTCCAGCCCTTTATACTGAGGTGCTGGAATTTTTATACTCTCTAACAAACTAACAGATATTTGTATCTCACCCTGGCAATCCCGTTTTCTCCAGCCAGCTGACGAACTGTCTGGCGGCTTGCGGGCTGCCTTGCTTCAAGATGGCGACACCATAGTCGGGCACGATCTGGGTGGAAAGGGGCAGCTTCTTAAGGTCGAGGTCATTAGGGTCGGACACAAAGTTGGCCCAGATTCCCCAGCCAAGCCGGGCCTTAACCATGGCCCGCGCGGTCGCGATATTGTTGACATAGGCAAGGTCCAGAGAATGGTTGTTTCTGCAGATCTCCTTTTGCAGTTGGTCTTGCGTGGGCGGGCACCAGCGGTGGTCTAGGAAGATCAGCCTGTTCTTGCTCAGCTCTTCCAAAGAAATTGGCGGAGGACCAAGCTTGACTTCGCTAGGCACGATCAAGCAATAGTAGCCAATAAGCAGGCTGTGATAAGCCAAGTTGTCCATTCCCGCAATGATGTCTGGCATGGTGAAGATCACGTCGCAATTTCCATGGGTCAAGTGGTCCTTCAGTTCCTGGTGGGCATAATTCTCCAGGAAAACGTTGATCTGGGGATGCTCTTGGCAAAAAGCCCTAACTAGTTCTGGCACTACAGTATGTTCATACGGCGTCCCGCTGTAGCCAATCGTCAGGTTCATCTTCTGCGCGTTTTGCACTTGCTGGACATGCTGCACGGCCTTGTTGTACTCGTTCAGCCAGGGCTTGACCCGGTCGTAAAATTCCTGTCCCGCTGGCGTCAGACTGACAGCTTTGCGGCTGCGGTAAAACAATGTAACGCCCAGCTGCTTTTCAATCGAGGCAATCGCTTGAGAAACTGAAGACTGAGAGATGTTTAAGTTGACTGCCGTTTTGGAAAAGTTGAGCGTTTCTGCCAAATTGACGAAAGTTGTTAAGTGCTCCAGATACATTTTTTCTCCTCACTAATAAGTCATTCCGATTATCAATCACAATTATGATTATACCTTCAATAACCAAACTTGGTATACTAATCTTGAAAACGGTAACAGAGTTTTGAGGAGAAAAAGCATGACTTCATTAAAGGATGGAAAATATGCCGTAACCGCTCATGAACTGGAGGGGGCAACCATGCCACTGACAGTTGAAATTGCAGAAGGCAAGATTGCCAAGGTAAAGCCGGAAAGAGACTACAAGAGTGCTCTTGAAGAGGCAGTTTTTGCCAAAGGGGCCGCGCAAATCGTGGACAAGCAGAGCTTGGAAATTGATGCCATCACTGGTGCAACTATTTCAACTAACGGCTTGATTGAGGCTGTTTCAGAAGCCATTAAGGAAGCTGGTGGTGACCCAGCCGACTACGCTCAAGCTGAATTTACTCCAGCTGCTGAAATCAGCACGGAAGAAGCCACGGTCAGCCAAGCTGATGACTACGCTGACTGGCGCAAGGCACCGAGTCAGATTGACAAGGAAATTTCAGTTGAATACCTGATTGTCGGTGCAGGGATCGCTGGCTTGGCTAGTGCTGTTCAAGCCAGAGAAGAAGGGCTGGAAACCCTGGTTATTGAGAAGAATGGTTTCGTAGCTGGCAATGGTGGCGGCGTCGAAGGAATTTTTGGCATCAACACTAAGATGCAACAGGAAGCTGGTATCCATGCCGAAAAAGAAGACATCATCGCTAAGGAAATGGAACTCGGTCAATACCGAGCAAACGGTGCCTTCTGGGTTGACCTGGTCAACAACTCTGCAGATAACATCGAATGGCTCTTGAAGCAAGGCGTTCAACTAACTCACGTTGATGACTATCACGGCACCTGCATGTTCCCGACTTTCCACTGGTGGAAGGGGGGCTTTGCTTCTGAGGGCTACGTGCCATATATGAAGAAGCGCTGTGATGAATTGGGCGTCAGCTTTATGACCTCAACCAGTGCCATCAGCATCATCCAAGAAGCTGGTGTAGTCAAAGGTGTCTATGCCAAGTCACCAGACGGGATCGTCAAGATCAACGCTAAGGCTACTTTGCTCTGCACTGGCGGGGTGGGCCACTCAGCTGAACTGATCGAAAAGCAAGGCTGGTCAACCAAGAACCTGCACTACTGCTCAATGCCTTCCAACACTGGTGACGGCTACAAGATGGCCATGGCTGCCGGAGCTAAGGATATGCTGGTTGAATCACCTGAATTCATGATGAACTACATTATGGCTTTGCCGCATGAAGGCGTGCACCTGTATATCGATCCGATCAACGGCTTTATGAGCTTGCCATCTGGTGGTCCAACGGTTTTTGTCGACCAAGATGGCCGCCGCTTCGTCAACGAAAATGCCAAGAAGTACAACCTGCTCTACCAGAGAATGGCCATGCAGTCAGTCAAGAATGCCTACGAAGTCTTCAACCAGGATATCTATGACCGGATTACCGCTGGCATCCCTGACGCGGACAAGATCCTGGCCCAAGCTGTTGAAACTAACGAAGGTGACTCCTTGTACAAGGAAGACAACCTGGAAGACCTGGCTAAGCACTTTAACTTGCCAAAGGATGTCTTGACCAAGACTTTGAAGGACTACAACAAGTTTGCCCGCCAAGGCAAGGATGAAGAATTTGCCAAAGATCAAGACAGCTTGATTCCAATGGAGGAGGGGCCGTACTACATCGCCAGACTTGACCCATCCAACTTGATCGGTGTTGGCGGGATTGGCTCTAACCGGAAGTTTGAAGCAATCGATGCAGACTTTAACACGATTCCAGGTCTGTACGTAGCTGGCATGGACTCAACCATGCAGTACCGCAATGTCTACACCATCACTCTTGGTGGTTCAGCTTGTGCTCACAACGTCAACTCTGGCCGGCACGCGGCCATGAATGCTAAGGAATACATCGCTAGCCTTAGATAAAATACATACTGTTATTTAATTACCGCCCCCTTGAAGTGTGCTCTCTTTGCTTCAAGGGGGTATTTGGTGTGTGCTATAATGTAAGGACTAAAAGAATAAACCGGAGTTCACATCTGATGTGCAAAAAATGGTACCAGCTGATTACTTGTACCGAACCGGTAAGAGCGCTTAATAGGCGCTCTTTTTTTATGCCCTTTTTCTGAACCAACTACTCGTTATTTCTATAAGAAATCTCTTTCCCTTTACACGCGTGCTATAATGTAAAGTCTGAGTGTCTAAGTGGGAGCTTCGGCACTTAGCTATTTAATCGTGTGTTTTTTGAAGAGGAAGAGATGAGGATATTTATGGCCGTATTATGGCCCATATTGCTAGTAGCATCTGCTGCTATGGCGACGATCAGCTATCATAAGAAAAAATCTGGTAAGGCTGATAAAGATTACTATTCAGTTAGAGGGTGGGGCAGCTTTGCCTTTTTGTCCCTGCTAGGCGTTATGATGAGCTATCTGCCGTTAGGAATTTCAAGTGTCGGGGGATGTCTCTTTATTGCCGCTTTTGTTCTGATGTATTTTGCCTACAGTAAAAAAGAACACAAGTTAAAGGTACAAAAGGCAACCGCCTGGCTCTTGCTGGCCCTTTCTTTTGTGACTGTCGGTATTGGCAGTGTAGCCGCGGAAGAATACAGTCCGCGGACCAAAGTCGTGGTTAAGTATACTGGCGCTAAGGAATACCAACAGGTAAAAGAAAAGAACGCTGCGCTGATTTCTGCCAAAAAGGCCGCCTTGCTGGCCTACGCACCTCTGGCTAAGAAAGTTAAGAAGCTGGAAGCCCAGGAAAAGGCAGAAAAAGAAGCAGCCGCAAAGGCTAAGCGGGAGCAGGAAAAGCAGGCAGCTGAAGCTAAAAAGGAGGCTGAAGCTGCCCGTAAAGCCGCGGAAAAGCAAGCCGCTGCCGCATCAAGTGCCAGAGATTCAAACACTGATGACTCAACTGATACTTCAAGTGACCAGCGCGGTGATATGAACACAGCTGACTCTCAGAAAATCGTTGGTAATGTCAACTCAAAAATTTATCATGTCCCTGGCCAGGCCGGCTACCGAATGAATTCGTCAAACGCTGTCTACTTCAACAGTGAAGAAGAAGCGCAGAGAGCAGGTTACCGGAGGGCTAAGAGATAATGAAAAAGAAAAGAATGATTTTTGCTGCTGGCGCGGTTGTTCTGCTTTTTGCCGTGACATCTACCAAGCCGGTTGATTCCCAGAATTATCCAAAGATTACCGTTAAGACCAAGCGGGTCAATAAGTATAAGGATAAAATCGAAGACTACGAGTCCGATAATCTTACTTTAAAAGCTGAGACTGATCTTATTAAGGATAAGACTGAGAAAGCTAAAGAAAAGCTGGCCAAAAAGCCGGGTAGTAAGACTAACCAGACTACGTCTACGAAAAAAACTGCTTCTGCTAAGCCAAAGCAAACTGATCTGGCCTCCCTGACTTATAGCGGGCAACTGTCTACTGAAGTAAATAACAACCAACCAGACTTCAGCCAAAGTGATCTGTCAACCAGCCGCGGTGCTTGGCAGACCTACGGCAATCTGGACAGCTTGAACCGGGCGACTACGGCCAATGCAATGCTGAATCAGTCTTTGATGCCGACTGCTAAAAGAGAACCTTTGCACTGGGATCCAACTGGCTGGCACAACAAGCGGATTTCCAGCGGCTGGCTCTATAACCGGAGTCACTTGATCGGCTACCAGCTGACTGGACAGAATAACAACCCGAAGAACCTAATCACTGGTACGGAAGAAATGAACGTATCAGGGATGCTGCCATACGAAAATGAAGTAGCTGACTATTTGAAGGAATCTTCAAATAACTACGTCCGCTACCGGGTTAAGCCAATCTTCAAAGGCGATGAGCTTCTGGCCCGTGGTGTTCAAATGGAGGCCAAGTCTGTTGGTAGCAACGCGGTTTCCTTTAACGTCTATGTCTTTAACGTCCAGCCCGGCGTTGTTTTGAACTACAGCGATGGTACCAGCCGGGTACAGAATTAAATAGCATAGAAAAAAGTTCTCTGTAACTGTTAGACTTCACTTCTAACAGAGCGGAGAACTTTTATCTTTTATGGGCTTTAATTCTTTCCGAAAGATTAAACGATATGCCTTACACTAAATAGCATCAGTAAGCCCCGCACCCAATCACGGATGCGGGGCTTCGTCTATTTCAGCCACAATTCCTCGTATTCCCCGGCAATCGCGGGCCAGCTGTAGGCCTGGGCGACCCGCCTTTGAGCTGCTTTGCCAAAGTCTTCAACCGCCTGCTGGCTGAAGGATTCAACCTTTTCGATTAACCGCCGCAAACTCCCTGGCTCCTTGGTCCAGTAAAGACCAGCCTGCCTGGCGACTTCTTGATTGAAGCCGACGTCATAAAGCAGGTTCAGCTTGGTGCTGCTGAGACTCTCTAAGAGAGAGGGATTGGTTCCGCCGACTGAGTGTCCATGCAGATAAGCGTAGGCATTCTCCCGGATTTTTTTGAGCAAGTCTTGGTTATAAACCGTACCCACGAATTTGATCCGGGGATCTGCCTTAAAGTGTAATTTTTCCTCCAATTTTGCCAAAAAGCGGTCGTTAGCCGTGGTGATAATGGCCAAATCCT
>NZ_JBJFHB010000050.1:0-32977 GCF_051893255.1 Lactobacillus sp.
ACCAATGCTGCTTATAGTACGAAGACTTCGCTCGTACTCATTTTTTTCTTTTTCACTAACATCCTTGTATTTTATTTGCCAAAGCAAATCAGAGCACCCTCTTTTGGCAAAAAGTTTTAACTGCTCATCGTAACTAAGTTGTTTGTATTCCATTATTGCACCTTTCATAAAGTACAACCTTGTAGTTTTGATTTTGCCATCTTCATATTTCCCACTTCTTAATTATAGCGCCAGCCAAACAAAAAGAGAACGGGAACAAAAAAATAAAAGTGAACGTGTACAAAAAGTACTCGTTCACCAAAAATAAAAACCCCCCAACCGGATGACATAATGTCTATCCTTTTTGCGTGGGGGGGATTGATCTACTGTTTATTTTACTATGTTTCTCAAAAAAGTAAAGCAAGTTGATCATATACATACAGCATACTTTTATCTAGTTTAATCAAAGTAATAATCCTTAATTCCTAATTACTGTGTTCCCAGCTGCTCCAAGTCATTTTGGTCCAGCAGGATATTGTCTTCCACGATGTTATAAAGACGATTTTTCAAAAAATATTCCACCGCCAGGTCAAAGCGGCTGCTCTTGCTCAAGCTGTAGCCGGCCACCTCCAGCAATATTTCTGCTTCGTCCAAATTTAGCTTAAACCCAATTGCTAGGGCACACACCGTATTTTTGCTTGGATGGTAGTCAGCCTTGGCCATCAGCTTGGAAAAATGCTGCTTGCTGATATTGGCCCCCCGGTAAACCTCGGAATTCTTCATTCCTTTCTCCTTGATCAGTCCCCACAGGTACTCTTGAAAAGTCGGTCCCACCTGATCCAGCTGCTCCCTTAAATCCTGTTCATGGTCAATGACCCCGCCTAAGATTAGCGGCATGCTATCTTCTAGGTCTTCTCGCTGCTTGATGATCACCAGGTGCTCTTTTAGATAAGCAGCCAGTGCTTCGCTTTTATTGTCAGACATCCTTTGTCACCTTTTTCCACTTGATTCTCTTCTTCACAATAGCATTTTTTGGAAAAAAGTGGTCAACTGCCAGGCGACAAACTACTTAAGATCCTTCAAGAAAAAGACGTCACAAGCATAGTGGCCGGTGTCACCCATCCGGTTCGCAATCTGCTCAAAGCCGTGCTTGCGGTAAAACTTCTGAGCAGCGATCATGCTCTCAAAAGTTTCCAGATATACCTGGTAATAATGGTCTGCTGCATATTCTAAGGCCCGGTTTAGCAGCTGTCCGGCCACCCCGGTCCCGCGGGCGCTAGACAAGCAGTACATTTTTTGCAGTTCACACACGCCAGGGGCTCCAGGCAAGGGACCAACGCCAACGCCGCCAACCACTTTGCCTCCTTCATCAACGGCCACCCAGTAGTCGCTAGCCTCTGCCTCATAGAGTTCCGAGAAACGCCCCAGCATTGGGTCTGTCCAGGCCGTCCCCTCATGATCTGCCCCAAATTCCACCAGGCAGGACCTAATGACGGCTTCAATTCCCTCGTTATATTCTAGCTTGATCTGTTCTATCTGAAATTCCATCTTCAACATCCTCACTTTTTTATCTTTTTTTAAGGTTGATGCATATTTTAGCAGATCAAGCTGGCAAAAAGAAAGCAAAGACACTCAAAAAGGCGACCTAATAGGTCGCCTTTTCTTTAATAGTCAAAGAAGAAGTCACTGTCATCATCGAAGTTGTTGAACTGAGCCATTTCTTCCAGCCAGTATTCTTTGTTGTCCTTGACCGTTTCTAGGAACTCTTGATACTCAGCCTTTTCAATCACGCCCTTGTCCAGCATCAGCTTGAAAAAGCGCTTAAGACCGGCAATGGTGTCCTTAACGGTGCTTTCGCCGCTGTACATTAAGTGGCTTGGCATCCAGGAGAAGAAGCTGTTTAAGTTGCCGACATCGCATCCCTCGACAGGGCCTTCGCCCAAGCGGAGAGCCAAGTAGTCATTTAAGTAGACTTCGACATTTGACAAATGCTTACGGATCGTTTTCTCCGTAAACTTTGCTTCCAGCTCTCTAGTAAACATTTCCAGGCAGTCCTTGTTGTCCAGCAGGATCTGCCCCATTTCCGGACTTTCTTCGATAATCGGGCCATAGTTGTCCTCAAAATCGATGTACTTGTCCAAGTGATAGTTTTTAAATTTAGCCATCGCTCTTACCCCACTTCATGCTAAAAAGCCGCTCTCTTTGAGACCAAAGGTTTTCACCTTAATTTTAGCATTTTTGGTAAAAAATGGCTTATTTGCCCCACAAAAACTTGATCAAGACCTTATCCACTTTAGGATTTTCATGGAGCTTGGAGTGCTGGGCCATTTTGCCGGTAAACTTGACCACCTTGTACGACTTCGCCCGGTCAGCAACCAGGTATTTCAAGGTTAGTGAGGAGATGTTTTCGACCGTCCCATCCGTGCCATGACCCTTGTCGCCAATAATGTTCAAAACACTGACTTGGCCTTTAGGATAAGTCTTGCGCACGCCGGTCATTTCCTTATAAGTCGCATTCATCTTGTTGGGCTTGCCGTTTTTATCCAGCTTGAGCCCCTTTGGCTGGCGACTGGCAGCTGGCATGCCGTCAAAATTCAAGCCAGCAAAGTGGCCAGCCATGTCGACTTGCTTGATCAATTTTGGCATCTTCTGGTTGCTGCCGTTTTGCAGCATGTAGTAAATAATGGAGACATTGCCTTGGGAGTGACCGACCATGTTCATCTTCTTAATGCCGTAGCGCTTTTGCAGCTTTTTCACGACATTGGTCGCATATTGGCCTAACAGCTTATAGTTTTGGGAGCGGTTGTTGTCATAGCCCACTTCCACCACGGGATTTTTGGCATCTTTATTCCAGGTTCCGTAAAGGGTCACTTTCCCCGACTTGGCAACCTGCGCGCGAATAACCGAATCAACAGCGCCAGCCTTTTTAGCAGCATTCACCATGTGCTCTTCAGCATGATAGCTGGACCCATAGCCATGGAAGAAGATGGTCGGGGTGCCGGTAACGACGGTTTTCTTATTACTGGTGTCAGCTTGGCTGGAGCAGGCCGTTAAAAAGAAGCTGGCGGCAGCCACCATGCCTAAGAGTATATTTTTATTTTTCATTTAATTTTTCCCTTCACAATCAAGATTAGCTTTTATTTTATTGTATTACTTAAAGTGAGCTTTAAGTCAAGAGCTTTAGAAACTTAATGCTTTTTCAATTTCTCCCGGAAGCTAAAACAAGCTTGTGCTACAATTAAACGGTAAAAGAAATTAATAATTATCATTGAGGAAAAAAGATGAAGAAAAGTATTTTATGCTCAGCAGCCGTCCTTGCTGCTATCAGTTTAAGCGCCTGCTCAAAACAAAGCAGCAGTCAAAATAAGCAAGCTAGTCAAGCTAGTTCCAAAGTTGTCAAAAAGAACTCTTCAAGTTCTAAATCTGCATCCAGCCAAGCCAGCTCAAGCAGTTCAGCAAGTGCAAGCTCTAGCTCAAGCAGCCAGCAAACGACTCTTTGGGACAGTCAAAAGAGCCAGCAGCTTGCCAGCTTTATGGCTAGTTGGGGCGCCGGAATGAAGCAAAAGTATGTGTCATACACGCCGTCTAGCCCAGTTGACTTCTACGGAACCAAGGCTCCTGCTGATCAGTTAAGCGGCAAGTATCCAGTTTCAGTGGATGACGTCAACAATGAAGTGGCGGTTAAGTGGTCAACTACCGGTCAAGAAGCTCAAAACACTTATTTGATCGTCGCCTGCTATTCCGATGCGGCTAGCGCTAGATATGCGGACAAGCACCTCTACTTCTTTACCATTTATAACGGTAAGCCAGTTGTCTTGGTGACCATGCAAAACCAGGGTAATGCCCGGAACAATCTGGGCTTCAGAGAAACTAAAAACGTTAACCTAAAGAACGGCTTCAACAAGATTGTTGGCACCAGCCACACTGCTAACTCTAACACGGCAACTGATAATGGCTCAGCTGGTCTCCCAGTTTCAGATGATCAAGCAGTGCAGGCCTTCTATACCTTCCTAAGACAACATGAAGAAGGCGACGACATCTATAACACTTTTAAGCAAGACGAAATCCAATTGCTCTTCTTTAATGATGTATCTGGCAAAAATGTTGCCAGCAACGTTAACAAAGCTGTTACCCGCGTATTTCCTAAAAACACCTATGAAGTTAGGGCGCAACCTCATGCAGCAGGTCAGGTATACTTCCAAAGAATCAGCGACGACACCATTCGCGTCTTTGACGTACCGGCTGAATTCCAAGATGATCGCTGGACCAAGAACAGTTCCTGGGCGGTGGCGCAAGCCAACAACTACATGGACCACCCAAAGGTTCTGAAATTTAGCCCAGCTGACTCCACCATGCTCAACCTGATGAAGTCCAAGCTTACCCACTAATTTGAATCAAAAATAAGATCCGAATCAATGATTCGGATCTTTTTTAACTTCTATAACTCAAATTCTTTCTATCTTTTCATTTTTTGGCTTAGTCCACCACTACATACGACTTGATGGTCTTACGGTCAGCCATGTCCCGGTAAGCTTGGTTGATCTCGTCCAGCTTGTAGGTCTTGGTGAAGACCTTGCCAGGGTTGATGTCGCCGTCCAAAACCGCCTTCAGCAAGATTTGCTTATCATAAGTCGTGACGCTGGCACTGCCGCCGGCAACTGAGATGTTGTGGGAGAACAGCATCCCTAAGTTTAAGCCATCTTCATGTGGCACGCCCACGTAGCCAACCCGGCCGCCTTTGTGCAAGACGCCCAAAGCCTGGTCCATCGCTGCTTGTGAGCCAACGCACTCTAAGGCTGCATCAGCGCCGCCACCCAAGATTTCCTTAACCTCAGCAATGCCTTCTTCGCCTCTTTCAGCAACAAAGGCGGTTGACCCTGATTCAAGCGCCATCTGTTGCCGGTCTTCGTGCCGGCTCATGATCACGATTTGTGAAGCACCGCGCATCTTAGCCGCGATCACTGCACATTGGCCAACCGCCCCGTCACCGATGACCACCACCTTGTCGCCAGGTTGAACGTTGGCAGACCGGGCTGCGTGGTAGCCAGTCGCCATGACGTCTGCCAAGGTCAACAGACTCTTCAGCATCCCTTCCGTATAGTCTTCTGGCTTGCCCGGAATCTTGACTAAGGCCCAGTTGCCGTATGGGAAGCGGACATATTCACTTTGTGAGCCATCGCCCCAGTTAGAGTAGCCTGGGTGGTTGTCACAGGTTCCGTCAAAACCGGCTAAGCAAGCTGCACAGTGGCCGCAGCCGTGGGTGAAAGGTACAATGACAAAGTCGCCTTTTTTTAGCGTCGTAATCGCACTGCCGGTTTCTTCCACGATCCCAATGGCTTCGTGGCCATCGTTGACAGAATGCTTTTCCTTGGCATCGCCAGCTGAATAAGCCCACAGGTCTGACCCGCAGACGCAGGTTCTAACCACCTTGATGATCACGTCTTCTGGGTCTTGAATGGTTGGCATCGCCACTTCTTCAACTTCAACTTTACCTGCTTCTTCAAATACCGCTGCTTTCATGTTTTCCTCCTAATTATCTGAGAAATAGTATTACTAACATTTTCAACTTACAAGCTCATTCTAAGACTTAAAGCTAAGTTTAAGTCAAGCCGTTTTTTGAAAAAAAACACTCATTTTTTCTTTTGTCAACTATGCTAAAATTGAATCAATGTTCAATTGTTATTGTTAGGAGAAAAAAGAAAATGGATGAACTCTTTGCCAAGGCTCCAGTGAAAAAGGTCTACTTCCAGCTGTCCTTGCCCTTGGTCTTAGCCATGATCACCTCGATGATCTACAACCTGGCCGATACCTTCTTCGTGGCCCAAACCGGCGACACCAACCTCGTAGCCGGCGTGACCGTTGGTGCGCCGCTCTTTACCTTTTTGATCGCCATCTCAGATATTTTCGGTCTTGGCGGGTCCTCACTCGTCTCTCGCCTATATGGGAAAAAAGACTTTGATTTAAGTAAACGCGTCACCAGCTTTTGCCAGTATGCCGGGATTGCATCAGGTCTTTTAACCACCGTCCTCATGCTGGTCTTTGAAAAGCCGATCCTGGGCTTTTTAGGCGCTAAGCCTGCCACCTACCAGGCTGCCAGCGACTTTTACCGGGCCATTGCTCTTGGCGCCGTCTTTATCGTTTATTCCGTCATTCCGCAAAACCTCATCCGGACCGAAGGCCTAGCTAAAGAATCGATGATGACCACCTTGGTTGGAACCATTACCGCCATCATCTTGGACCCTATTTTCCTCTTTGTTTTCAAAATGGGCGCTTGGGGCGTGGGGATTGCCAACGTGATCGGCTATGCCGTTACTTCGTTCATGCTGGTTTACTATGTCAATAAAAAGGCTCGTTACGTTACCCTTGACCCCAAGCTGGTCAAAATTGATGGCGTCAGCATCAAGGAGATCATGGAGATCGGGATCCCTGGCTCCATTACTAACTTTGCCCAAAGCTTTGGCATGGCCCTATTAACTTCTTCTTTGGCTGGCTACGGAGCTAGCCGGGTGGCGGCACTTGGCATTACTCAAAAAATTTACAACATTGTCGTTTTAGTCATGGTCGGCTTTGCCTTTGGCTCTCAGCCACTGATTGGCTACAACTATGGGGCTAAAAATTGGTCCAGACTCAAGGAAATTCTCCGTTTTGACATCATGACCGAGGTTATCTACGCCGCGATTTCAGCCAGCCTTTTGCTCTTGTTTGCGCATCCTTTGGCAGCTCTGTTCATGAACCAACCAGCCATCATCGAAAACACCAGTTACATGCTGCTGGCCACCCTGGTCACCACGCCTTTTGTTGGCCTAATCTTAGTCTTCACGACTGTTTTTCAATCAACAGGCAACGGCTTTGGCGCCTTGATCATGGCCTTGTCTCGGCAAGGCGTTATCTACTTTTTTGCCCTAGAGCTGCTCAAAAATCTTGCCGGCTACCACGGCATCCTCTGGGCCCAAGCCGTCAGCGACGTCCTCACCTGCCTGCTCGGCTACGCTCTTTACCGGAAAAATCTTAACTTTAAAGAACTAGAAAAGCCATCAGCTTAAGCTGATGGCTTAATTCTTTTGGCTAAAGTCCATTTTCGCCAGTTTTAAGGCAGTGTCGATAAAGGTCTGAGCCTGGTCTTCTGGCAACAATTTCTTTAGCTTGGCTGCTTCTGTAAACTCAGTTTCTGGCAGGATAATGGCGTTCTTTTTAGCAAAGTATTCTTCAAACTTGCTGGTCAAGCTCATAGCCAGGTGGATGATTTGCTGGTCTTGGTACATATTGTTCTAACTTTCTACTTTTTTGTCTATTTCTACTTTTTACCGTATTTTTGATCGTCTCAATCATCACGATAGGAAAAAGTATAACAGACTAGCTTATTTTTTGTAAGAAAAAGCACTTGAATGCTTCTTTTGTTTTGATTTGTTAAAAGCCCTTTCTTATAATTTCCTTTTTTACTACAATAGACTTGTAAAACAAAGCAAAAGGTAAAAGGAGCAAATTTATGAAAATTGCAATGTACAATGTCGCTCCCATTGAAGTTGAGCATATCAACGAATGGGTCGAAAAGAACCATGTTGAAGTCGTCACGACCGACAAGCCATTAACCGCTGAAACCGTCTCTTTGGCAGAAGGCTGCACCAGCGTTTCCTTAAAGCCGCTTGGCCCAATCGCCGATGAAGCAGTCTACCAGAAGCTGCACGAATATGGGGTTAAGTGCATTGGCCTCCGGATTGTCGGCTTTAACACCATCAACTTTGACTATACGAAAAAGTATGAGCTCTTGGTCACCAACGTGCCAGTCTACTCCCCGCGCGCTATTGCCGAAATGACGGTTACCCAGGCCATGTACCTGCTCAGAAAGATCGGGATCTTCAAGTACCGGATGGACCATGACCATGACTTCACCTGGCCAGCCGACATGATCAGCAACGAAATCTACAACTTGACTGTTGGCCTCATCGGGGTGGGCCACATCGGCTCCGCTGTTGCCCAAATCTTCAGCGCCATGGGGGCCAAGGTCATCGCTTACGACGTAGCCTACAACCCAGAATTTGAGCCATTCTTGACCTATACCGACTTTGATACGGTCTTAAAAGAAGCAGACATCGTTTCCCTCCACACCCCGCTGTTCCCATCAACGGAAAAGATGATCGGTGAAGCCCAATTAAAGGAAATGAAGAATTCTGCCTACCTGATCAACTGTGCCCGGGGCGAACTGGTTGATACTGAAGCCTTGATCAAGGCCCTGCAAAGCGGTGAAATTGCCGGGGCTGGTCTTGACACCTTAGCTGGCGAAAGCAGCTACTTTAGCCACAAGGGGATCAGCGATGACGAGATTCCCGAAGACTTCAAGACCCTCTCCAAGATGCCAAATGTTGTCATCACCCCTCACGCTGCCTTTTACACCACCACGTCAATCCGCAACATGGTGCAAATGTGCCTCGATGACCAAGTGAAGATCGCTAATGGTCAGCGCGTCAGAACCATTGTAAATGGGTAAATCGATCAAAACTAAGACAAAAGCCACTGGAATCGTTCCAGTGGCTTTTTGCTAGTAAAGTAATGTAATTGTTGGAGATTAGCGAAAAAATTAGTCTTGGACAGCTTCAATCTTGCCGGCAGCAATTGGCAAGGTGGTGTTAGCGCTGTAGCACATCACTTCCCCAGCCACCGTATCTGGCAGGACCAGAGAGTCAGGGATGCCGTGAACGTAGACAACCCGCTTGTCTAATTGCAGGTCTTCTGAGCCGAAGGCTTCCTTGAACTTAGCTTGCAGCTTGTCCAGCGGCACATCCTTTTCGTATTCATAGTGGCCGTTTGCGTCAGCAACTGGGTAGCCATCGTGAGGGATGTTCATTTCGTGCGGTGCATCGTCAAATGGCACCATGGTGGTACCAGAAACTGGTTCAGTTTCGATCAAGTCGATGTAGCCATCCAGGTTGGTGTCTTGTTCAATAGTTGGCACTGCTGCTTCCTTACCATCTGGGAAGCCATGAAAGTGTTCCCAGTGTTCAATGTTTTCTGGGGTGTCGAACATTTCTACCTTGATGTGCAGGTTGTTGCCTTCCACCGTAAATTCAGCTTGGCCGTGAGCTTCGTAGCCAATCTTCAGGGCGTTCAATGGTTCAATTTTCGCAATATACTTTTTCATGTCAGTTTTCCTTTCTGCTACTGCTTTATTTATGTAATCATTATAGCGAGAAAGAATCTAACAAAAAATGATCTATATCAAGAAATAATTTTTTATAAAAAAGCTTCTACTTAGTCACTTCGACCTTGCAGCAAAAGCCCCTGTTTCTCTAAAAAATTCTTTACTGTACTAGTGACCTCAGCCAGCTGCCCATCCCCAGTATAGTTGTGGTCAGCCCCAGCAATTGGCACAAAAGTGAAGTCGCCAGTTGCTTTCCGCTCCATCCCGGCCAGCATCTTGGCGTAGTCAAATGGTACAGTTTGGTCGCTCGTCCCGTGGATCAGGCAAACTGGCCCATGGTAACTGGCCACTGCTCGTTCTAGGGGAAGCAGCCGCAGGGTTAAAAAGAATTCTGGCTTCAGCTTGCGATTTTTCCTTGGCAGTAAATATTCGTCTTCCACCTGCTCAGGGTTAAACTTGACGCCAAACAGCTCCCCTTTTCGGGCACCATAAACTTCCACTGTAGCTGGTGACAAGGGAATGAGACCTGCGATCTCTCCTGGCAGCATCCCGGCTGTCATCAAAGCAGTCAGCCCGCCTTGGGAGTGCCCGGCCAAAAAGATTTTATCAACGAATGGGAGTTTTTTAGCATAAGCCACAAGCTCCATGGCTTGGTTCAGCCACTTTAAGATCGTATGGTCAGCAAAATTGCCACCGCTGGCCCCGTGCCCGTATAGCTCCACCCGCAAGGCCGCATAGCCGGCGCGATTAGCAGCATCTCTAACTGCCACAATATGCCGCTCCTCCATGTGGCCGGTAAAGCCGTGAAAAATAATCAAGAGCGGATAGCTATCCTGTTTACTTTTAGGAAAGTCCAGCTTAGCATGGACCGGCATCCCGTCACAATCGATAAAAAATTCCTTATTGTCCATTTTTTCACGCCCTTAGTAAAGTATTTACTACAACTTTACCACATTTTGCAAGGTCCCCCTTTTACTAAATAAAAGTAAAAGATAAAAAGATCGTCATTAGTAGAAATGATGATCTTAACGAGTTAAAATTCTTAAGATTTGCTTTGAGACAAGTAGATCGCTTTGTTGTAAACTAATTGCAGTAACGAACGGGAGAAAGAAGGTAATGATATGTATCCCCACCAAACAGACTTTGAAAACTGGTGCCGGGCAGCCGAAAACCTAAGCGACAAGTCCATCGACAATGCCAATTACTGCCTAAACCTGCTTTTTACCTATGGCCGGGTCAACTTTTCCTCAGTTGATGTAAACGATATCACTTCCAGCGACATCCGCGACTACCTTTTACAGCTAAGGGAAAAGGAGAGCCTCTCGATCACTACCATCAACAAGTACATCAGCTACTTTAAAAAGTACTTCTACTTTTTAGCCGTTGCCGGCATTACGCCAACTTACCGGATGCTGGACTTAAAGGGCTTCACTTTTGACCGGCAAAAGACCTTTGTGGTTGGCTGGCCCGACCATTTAGCAGAGCTCATCCCCTATATTCACCACCCGGACACCCTCTGGCTGCTGGCCTTAACGACGCTAGGCTACGAAAGTAAGGAGCTGCTTTCTTTAACTTGGGGCGATGTGAAAGATCAACTTTCTGATGATCTTGTCAAAAAACAGCTGGAAAACAGTCTAACTAAGCATGAAGGCAGTCCCGATCCCTACATTTTTGCCTCCCGGTCCGGCAAGCCTTACGCCTCAACCAACAATGTCATGCAGCACGTCAAAGCCGATAAAAAACTGCTGGCTCCCATGCCGCTGACCTTGACCAATGTCCGCATATCCTTTGTTTACAGCTTAATCAGCAAGCAGGAGTATTCTGATATAGAGCTTATGAAAAAGCTCCACCTTAATTCCAAAAGCCTGGCTTACTACCAGTTTTATGCTACTAAGAGCAACTTGATTCCCTTTGACCTTGAACGACTAAAGAAGCAGAATGAGAACAATCGGTGATTACTTTACTACCAGTTTGCGAAAATAGGCTATAATATTTAATAGAAAACAAAAGGAGATTTTTTAACAAATGACGAAAAAGCAGCAAAAGCCAGCTGAGGAAGAAAGCTGGGGCAAGTTTTTCCGTGACGTTTTAGTCATGTTCTTGATCTTTGCCTCAATCTACTATGTAATCTTCTCCTTCTTCCTGGCTAACGAAGTCGTGTCTGGCCCTTCTATGCAGCCAACCTTTGAAGATGGCGACCGATTGATTGCAGTGCGCAAATTTACTCCTAAGCGTAACGACGTCGTGATCATCAAGGCCCCTGACCAAGCCGGCGCCATGTACATCAAGCGGGTGATCGGCCTGCCTGGCGACACTGTCCAATCAAAAAATGACGTCCTCTATATCAACGGCAAAAAGGTCGCTCAGCCATACCTTAATAACAAATATAAGAAGGCCGACAACCTGGCTGGGTCCAACTACACCAGCAACTTCAAGGTGAAAATCAAGAAGGGCTACTACTGGGTCATGGGTGACCACCGAGACGTGTCTAAGGACTCCCGCTACTTCGGTCAAGTTAAGCGCAGCTACCTCTTGAGTAAGGTTGTTCTCCGCTACTGGCCGGTCACCAAGATCAGCACTAATTTTTACTAATTTTTCGGAAGTTTTCTTTTAAGTTCACGCCTTCATCCTTAAAAAATGGTAAAATTAACTTATGAAGATGAAGGAGTGAAGATCATGAAACCAGAAGAACTTTCAGACACAATCATCGAATTTCAAAGCAAGCACGACGTAAGTGACACGAGTTTGGCCTTTGCTAGCCACCTTTCAGTAGAAAAGGTCCACGCTATGAAGCAAGGCCGGGGCAACTTCACCAGTGATGAAGTCAACCAAATGCTCGACTACATCCAGTCACAAATGTAATCAAAGGCAGTCAACTGACTGCCTTTTTCTTTTGCCATTTTTCCTTTTTGCTTCTTATTAATGTTCCACGCTAGATATTTTACACTTGCGAAAAAATGTAAAATGCAATAATCCCCGGTATTACAGCTTTTATATCTATTTTTTCTTAACAGTTTAACTTGCTATCATTATTTTTTAAGTCTGGTTAACAAGCCTTTAACGTCGGTATTATCGCATTCTCGTTAAAAAGACTGTAAAGGCTTAACAGCATATTTTGTTTCACACTCTTTTTTTACCCTTTTTCCACCAAAGTTATTCACAGAACATGTGATCTAAGCTTTTTAACAAAAAAGACTGCTGGCTAATCAGCAGTCTTTTCTGGTTATTCTATTTAGCTCTTTCCGCGTTCAGTTCGGCCATCTTGATCATGACGTCAACAGCCTTCCACATGGATTCCAAAACCGTGTATTCATAACGGCCGTGCATGTTTTCTTCCCCGGCAAAGAGGTTTGGACATGGCAAGCCCATGTAAGTAAGCTGGGAACCATCCGTACCCCCTCTAACTGGTTCTTCGTTGATTTCGGTTAAGCCGCAGGCTTTGTAAGCATCCCGAGCCAGGTCGATGATTTCCATGTGCTTGGCCAGTTCATCAGCCATGTTGTAGTATTGATCCCACATCTTCAACTTGATCCGTTCGCCGTACTTAGCGTTTAATTCGGCAACCTTTTCCTTAACCAGGTTCTTGCGGGCTTCCAGGCCATCGCGCTTAAAGTCGCGGATGATGTAGGCCAGGTGGGCATTGTCAACCGTTCCTGAGAAGTCCATCAAGTGGTAAAAGCCTTGTTCGCCATCAGTCTTTTCTGGCACTTCATCTTGAGGGAGGGAGTTTTGGAAATCGATCCCCACTTGGATGGCGTTGATCATTTGCCCCTTGGCAACGGCTGGGTGGACGTTGACGCCTTGGATATCCAGTTCAAATTGGGCAGCTGAGAAAGTCCCCCAGTCCAATTTGCCTGGGCCTTCGCCATCTACCGTGTAGGCAAATTCAGCACCAAAGTCTTCTACGTCAAAGTGCTGAGCACCAGTCCCGATTTCTTCGTCCGGGGTAAAGCCCAGGCGGATGGTCCCGTGCTTGATTTCTGGGTGAGCCAAGAGGTATTCGGCGAAAGTAACCAATTCACTGTCGCCGCACTTGTCATCCCCACCGAGCAAAGTATCACCAGAAGCAGAGATAATAGTCTGCCCCTTGTACTTCTTTAAGTTCGGGAAAACGGCTGGATCCAAGTAAAATTCGCTGTCCCCCAGCTGAATCTTGGATACGCCATCGTAGTTTTCGGTAATTTGCGGCTTAACGTTTTCGGAGTTGAAGTCAGCCGTGTCGCAGTGAGCCAAAAAGCCCATTACTGGTACATCCCAGTCAACGTTTGACGGAATCGTTGCGATGACCGTCCCAGCCTTTTCGTTATAGTGGACGTCGCTTAAGCCAAGCTCCTTCAATTCTTCCATGATCACCATTTGGTAGTCCACTTCTCTTTGGGTAGATGGGAAGCGGTCTGCGTGCTCATCTGAGCGGGAGTTGATCTTGACGTACTTTAAAAATCTTGGCAACAGGGTTGGATATTCCATTTTTCTTTTCCTTCCTGGTAAAAAATCTATCTAAAAAATATTGTGAAAAGGATCAGTTGATACTTCACTGATCAAGATTTCGGTCTGCCAGCCGGCCGCTTTTTGCCAGTGCTGGAGGCGCTTAGCCACTTCGTACTTGAAGAGCTTTTCTGTGTAGTGGCCTGGGTCGACCACGGTCAGGCCGCTAGAAATCATGTCATGGCCCGTGTGGTAGTAAACATCTCCGGTAATGTAGGCATCACAATCGTCCTTGAGGGCTTGCCGCCAGAACTTGTTGCCGTCCCCGCAGACGAAAGCCACCTTGCTGATGGTCTTTGCTTCATCAGCTGTAATTAAACGCACCATGTCCACGCCCATTTTTTCCTTGACATATTCAGCAAAGTCCCGGGCAGTCATTGCTTTTGGCAAAAAGCCCTGCCGGCCAATGGCGATGCCGTCTTTGTCAAGGGCAAAAGGTGCGACCTGTTCTAAGCCTAGTTCTTGGGCCTGCCAGTCGCTTGATCCATCTTCCGCCTTATCAGAATTGGTGTGGATAGAGTAAACGGTAATGCCGTGAGCGATAATTTTGGCGTACATGGCCTTTTGCGGGTCGCTATAGTCCAAATTATCAACCGGCCGGAAGATCAGCGGGTGATGGCTGACAATCAGGTCTACGCCCCGCTCAATCGCCTCATCGACCACGTTGGGCCGCACGTCCAGGGTGGTCATGATCTTGGTTACCGGCGCTGCGAGTGACCCGATCTGCAAGCCAACTGGGTCACCCTCAGTGGCAATTGCTTCTGGAAAAAATTCATTCAGCTTTGCAACGATTTCTTTTACCTGAGTCATCTTTTCCTCCTAATCAGCCAGTTCTTCTTTGATCATGGCTAGCAAGTCCTCTACTTGCTTGATCCGCACTACGTCTTTTTGCTTGGCCTTGTTCAAGTTAGCCAGCAGCTTTTGGTAGTACTTTTCTTGCCCTTCCCATTTTTGGTAAAAAACGGGGCTCTTTTGCTTGAGTAAGAGTGGACCAAAATCCATTTCCTTGACCGTCAAAGGATGCACTTGGTCGGTCAGCTTGGCCTTAATCAGCTCGTAAATGTGGCCGGCTTCGGCCACAATGTCTTCTTCGACGATTTCGTACTTATTATCCATCAGCCACTGGCGGACGTTGTTTTCGCCGATATTGGCTTCTAAGACCAGGGTTGGGTAATAAACGCCGCGGCTAGCTGCTTCGGCAAGCAAGGACACCATCAGCTTGCCGCCCATGCCGGCGATCACGACCGTGTCGATCCGGTCTTCTTTTTTCACGGTCTCAAGGCCTGAACCGAGACGGGTTTCGATCTGGTCAGCTAGGCCCGCTGCCTTGATGTCGGCTTCGGCATTGGCCAATGGGCCTTTAGCAACGTCACTGGCGATGGCGTAGCTGACCTTGCCCTGCTCTACCAGTCTAATTGGCAAATAGGCATGATCGGTCCCAATGTCGGCAACCCGGCTATTAGGATCTACCATCTCTGCCAGACGATTTAGTCTTAAATTCATTGAAAATCTGCTCCTTTACAGAAATAAATTTTATCATAATTGCCCGATCAAAAGGGCTTTTCTGCAAAAAATTAACCAGCATGCTATAATAAAGAGAAGTTTTGACTATCAAAAGCTAAGGAGGCTTTTAAGGGAAAATGGATCGCACTGAAGCAGTCACCTTGACCAACATGTGCATGATCGTTGATCAAGACCAAGTCTTAACCATCGACCGGGAAGACCCGGTTTGGCCCGGCCTCGCCTTTCCAGGCGGGCATGTGGAAAGGCATGAATCGGTTCATGACTCAGTTATTCGCGAGGTGAAAGAAGAAACCAATCTGGAGATTGACCATCCCCGCTTGGTTGGCTTTAAGCAATTTTTTGACAAAAATGACCACCGCTATTTGGTCTTCTTCTACCGGGCTGACCACTTTCAAGGAAAAATGAAGGCATCAAGCGAAGGCAAGCTAGAATGGGTCAAGATTGCCGACCTCAAGAAGCGTCGTCTCGCCCATAACTTTGACCAAGACCTCAAGCTCTTTTTAAATCCAGAGCTTGACGAACATATGCTGACCAATGAAAGAGACTTGCTGTATTAATGAGTAAGAAGAGTATGAGTAAAAGTAAAAACAAGAAAAATAAGAAGCAGAAAAGCAGCAAAAGATGGCGAACCATCTTGACCATCTTGGTCTTCATCGGCCTCTTCGCCTTTGCCGGCTTTTACATTCACAGCTACCCAGTAGCTGATGACATTAAGCTGGTTGCAACCCAGCCTAAGGCCTTAAAGAAAAAGAAAACCGTTGCTAAGTCCAAAATTTGGGGCTATCCTTTTGCCAAATGCTACACCAAAAAGATCAAATATTTGTCGGGTCAGCGCTATGGCCAAACCGACATCTGCCGGCGGACCTACCCGAAGAAGTCCTACTTCCATGATGGCTGGGACTTTGGCTGGAGCGAGGTCGGCAACAAGGCACCCGTTTTGGCGGTCCACCCAGGCACGGTCAAAAAGATTGCTTACGTGCAAGGGCTTGACTACTATGTCTGGGTCGTTTCTGATGATGGCTATGTCGAAATTTACCAAGAAGCCTTTCTTAACCGAAGCGACATTAGCGTGAAGGTTGGGCAAAAGCTCAAGCTTGGTCAAAAGATCGGCCGCCTGACCGACTCCCACCTCCATCTGGGCGTCACCAAGACTAGCAAGGATTACATTACCAAAAAGGGCCACCCTTACAAGAACTACTACAAAGACAACGGCACTTGGCTAAACCCAATGAAGCTGATTACTGACAGCTTTACTACACAAGCCAATGTCAAGAAGTACAACCAAGAAGTTGACGCCTACAATCAAGAAGCGGAAGCTTACAACCAGAAACTCGCTGCTAAAAAGGCTAAGCTGAAGGCCGAAGAATCCAAGCACCTCTACCACTACATCAAGTCTTTTATCAAATAGTAAATTTTTAAATCGCATGCAAAAAGGACACTCGCTTGAGTGTCCTTTCTTTTTGGCTTCTTTGCCTATTCAGCTGAGAAGTAGTCCTGCAGCATGTCTGAGTGGTGCTTGAGCTTTTTAACTGCCTTGGCTTCAATCTGCCGCACCCGTTCCCGGGTCACGCCCAGTTCCCGGCCAACCTCTTCCAGGGTGTGGGGTTCGTCATCGCCTAGACCAAAGCGGAGAGTCAAGACCTTAGCCTCTCTTTCGGTCAAGAAGTCGTCCATCATCCCTGACAGCTGATCTTTCAGCATTTCAAAGGCCGTGTATTCTTCTGGGTTAACTGCCTTGTTGTCTTCCAGCAGGTCGCCTAATTGGGAATCCCCTTCTTCACCAACTGGCTTGTCCAGAGAATCAGTTTCCTGGTTCTTGGCTACCGTCAAAATTTCTTGAACCTTTTGAAGCGGCTCATCCATTTCCGCAGCCAGTTCTTCTGGCTTGGCATCCCGGTCCAAGTCCTGCTGGAGTACCCGCTGGATCCGGTTCATCTTGTTGATGCTTTCAACCACGTGAACTGGAATTCTGATCATCCGGTCTTGGTCAGCTAAAGCCCGGGTAATGGCCTGTCTGATCCACCAAGTGGCGTAAGTAGAGAACTTAAAGCCCTTGGAGTAATCAAACTTGTCAACGGCCTTCATCAGACCAATATTGCCTTCCTGGATCAGGTCCAAGATACCCATCTTCCCATTGTGCTTGGCATAGCGCTTGGCAATCGACACAACGAGCCGCAAGTTGGCAGCTGCCAGTTCGTCTTTAGCTGATTCATCCCCGGCTTCAATCCGCTTAGCCACTTCTACTTCTTCATCCCGGCTGAGAAGCGGCACCTTGCCGATTTCTTTTAAGTACATGCGGACGGAATCATAAACCCGGTCGCTGTCACTAGAATTGATTAATTCTTTCTTCTCTTCTTTTTCAGCTTCCTCCTGAATTTTCAATGCAAGGCTCGATGGTTCGCCCTGATCATCGACAATGCTGATCCCACTATCCGCAAACTGTTCAACCAGCTTGGCAGTATCTTCTTGGTTCAGCTGATATGGGACCAAAAGCCGTGCCTTTAGGTCTCTTTCGCTGATTTGCTTGGTCTTTGAGAGACCAGCAATCACCATTTTTACTGCCTTTTCCAGTGGAAAATCATTTACGTTAGAAGCATTTTCTTTTGCCATTCAATCCGCCCTGTTCATTATTAATTTGCTAATTTACTACTCTAAAAAGTCGCGAAGCTGGTTGCTTCGACTTGGGTGCCGCAGCTTTCTCAAAGCCTTGGCTTCAATTTGTCTGATCCGCTCGCGCGTTACGCCAAAGACCCGGCCCACTTCTTCCAGTGTCCGAGGATTGTCGTCATCAAGTCCAAAGCGCAGACGTAAAACATTTTCCTCTCTGTCAGTCAAAGTGTCAAGGACTTCTGCCAGCTGATCCTTCAGCAGCTCATTGGCTGCGTGCTGCTCAGGACTAGTGGCATCCTTGTCTTCGATGAAGTCGCCAAGGTGGGAGTCGTCTTCTTCCCCAATTGGAGTTTCCAGCGATACTGGTTCTTGAGCCACCTTGAGGATCTCTCTGACCTTTTTAACCGGCAAGTCCATTTCGGCTGCGATTTCTTCCGGTTCAGGGTCTCGTCCCAGGTCTTGCAGGAGCTGTCTTTGGATCCGGATCAGCTTGTTGATGGTTTCAACCATGTGAACCGGAATTCTGATGGTTCGAGCCTGGTCAGCGATTGCTCTCGTGATCGCCTGTCTGATCCACCAAGTGGCATAAGTGGAGAACTTGAAGCCAAGGCGGTAGTCAAACTTGTCAACTGCCTTCATCAAGCCCATGTTGCCTTCTTGAATCAGGTCTAAAAAGCTCATCCCCCGGCCAACATAGCGCTTGGCAATGGAAACCACTAACCGCAAGTTGGCATTGGTCAATTCTTCCTTAGCCTCTTCGTCTCCAGCTTCAATCCGCTTGGCTAATTCAACTTCTTCATTCCCAGTCAAAAGGTTGACCCGGCCGATCCGCTTTAGGTATTGGCGCACGGGGTCATTCATCCGGCTGCCTGGGGCTGCCAGATTTTCCAGTTCAGCCTTTTCCACGTGCTTTTGCTTGGTTAAGGCTAATTTTGAAGGTTCCCCTTTGTCGTTGACAATGCTGATCCCATTGTCTTCAAATTCCTGCACCAGCTGGTCAACGGCTTTGCCTTCCAGCTGATAAGGCTTAAGTAAACGATCAGTGAATTCCTTATCTGTAATCTGCTTTTGCTTTTTGACATCCTTAACAACTATCTTTACCGCATCAGCCAGGGACAGTTGCTGGTCCTTGGCAGCGCTCTTTGCTTTGTCTGTCATTTGATCGCCTTCACTCTTTATCGTCAATACTGTTTTCTTAGCTAGCAAAACTAATCAAGGAAATCGCGCAGTTGGCCGCTGCGACTTGGATGACGCAGCTTTCTCAAGGCCTTGGCCTCAATCTGACGGATCCGCTCGCGGGTCACGTCAAAATGCTGTCCCACTTCTTCTAGCGTCCGAGTTTTGCCATCGTCTAAGCCAAAGCGGAGGCGCAAAACGTCTGCTTCGCGCTCGCTCAAAGTGCTTAGAACCTCTGAAAGCTGTTCTTTCAGCATTTCATTAGCTGCGTGCTGCTCTGGGCTCATGGCATCCTTGTCCTCGATAAAGTCGCCTAGGTGAGAATCATCTTCTTCACCAATTGGCGTCTCCAGAGAAACCGGTTCTTGTGAAATCTTGAGGATTTCCCGGACCTTCTTGGTCGTAATGTCCATTTCAGCCGCGATTTCTTCTGGCTCAGGATCTCGGCCTAAGTCTTGCAAGAGCTGTCTTTGGATCCGGATCAGCTTGTTGATCGTTTCGACCATGTGGACTGGAATCCGAATCGTCCGCGCCTGGTCGGCAATGGCTCTGGTGATCGCCTGCCGGATCCACCAAGTGGCATAAGTGGAGAACTTATAGCCCAGGCGGTAGTCGAACTTGTCAACGGCTTTCATCAAGCCCATGTTGCCTTCTTGAATCAGGTCTAAAAAGTTCATCCCCCGGCCGACATAGCGCTTGGCAATGGAAACAACCAAGCGCAAGTTGGCTTCTGCCAGCTCTTGCTTGGCTTCTTCGTCTCCGGCCTCAATCCGCTTGGCCAAGGCCACTTCTTCTTCGCTGGACAAGAGGTTGACTCGGCCAATTTCCTTCAAATACATCCGGACCGGGTCATTCATCCGGATCCCGCTTGGGGCCGCCATGCTGTTTAATTCAGCCTTTTCCACGTGTTTTTGCTTGGTCAAGGCCAGTCTTGACGGCTTGCCGGCCTCATCCACGATGCTGATGCCGCTGTCTTCAAATTCTTGCACCAGTTGATCGACAGCCTGCCCTTCCAGCTTGTAGGGTCTGATTAACTTTTGGGTAAAAGCCAGCTCGGTAATCTGCCGGTCGCCTTTAACTTCTTCCACTACCAGCTTCACTGCTGCTTCTAGGCTGAGCTGGTCCTTCCCAGATCTTTTATTCGTCTTATCTGTCACCGGCTGCCTCCTCCTGCCGCTTTAATTGCCGCAGTTGCAAAATTGCCTGCGTCTCTCTTAAAACCGATAATTGATCGCCCCGGCTCTTGGCGGCTGCAATCGCCTGCATGTGCCGATCAATTTCTTCGTCAATCTTGCACAAGTTGAGTACCCGAACTTGTGCTTCGAGTTCTTCCAAGGTAATTGTACCTGGTAACTCCATTATATCAGTACTAACAATTATACTCTGAAGTTCGTCAGGAATAAAATCTAAAAACTCCTTAATTGAAACTTTTTCATGGGTTTCAATATAGGTCAGCCACAATTTGGCTAATTTTTCATAGCTGGCTTCTGGAAAAACAAAGCCATTTTCCAGCAAATATTTTCTGGCCTCATCTGAATAGATATAGGCATATAAGAGGCGCTGCTGAGCCTTTTGCGCCTTCAATTTTAAGGGCGACTCTGGCTGGACCATTTCCGGCATCGATGCCGGCTCTTCTGGCAGCTGGTAATTCGTGTGCTGCTCAACCCGGCGGTTGCGCCGTCTGGCCCGGGACAAGTTAACCTTTAAGGCTTCAGCGGATACCCCACTTTCTTCAGACAAGCGGTTTACGTAAAGATCCTGTTCAACTGGGTTCAAACCAGCAATTTCCTGAATTGCTTCGGCCAGGTAGTTAACCTTCTCCCTTTCATTATTGAGGTTGTATTTTTGCTTAAGCCGGTAAAGGAAAAAGTCTGTCGTCGAAATGGCACCCTTGATGGCCCCTTGGTAATGCTCGGCCCCATACTGCTTGACGTATTCATCGGGGTCCATTTTTTCCGGCAAAACGACGATGCCTAAGTTGAAGTTGCCGGCCTGCTTGAAGAGGCCGACTGCTCGCTCAGCGGCGTGCAAGCCTGGGTCGTCACCGTCATAGTTGATGATGACGTTCTTGGTAATCCGGCGAATCATGTAGACCTGTTGCTCGGTCAAGCTGGTCCCCATGGAGGCAATCCCGGTCTTGACGCCGGCCTTATAAGCAGAAATGACGTCCATGTGCCCTTCAAACAGCACCAGGTGACCTTCTTTTCTCGCATGCTTTTTAGCTTCAGCAAAGTGGAAGAGCAGGTTTGATTTGTTAAAAATGCTGGTTTCCGGACTGTTCAAATACTTGGCTTCTTCCTTATTGTTGCTAAGGCGCCTTCCGGAAAAAGCCACTGGGTGTCCAGCCTCATCGGTCATCGGAAACATCAGGCGGTCCCGGAAACGGTCAAAGAGCCGGCCATCCTTACTTTGGACAAAGAGGCCGCTTTGGCTGAGCAAGGAATCTTCAAAGCCCTGCTCTCTTAGGTAGGTTAACAGCAAGTCGCCTCGGTCTGGGGCATAGCCCACTTGGAAGTGCTTCAGGGTTTCATCGTCCAGCTGCCGGCTTCTGGCATATTCTAGCCCCCGCTCCCCAATCTTGGTCGTCATCAGGATTTGGTGGTAAAAATCTGCTGCTTCTTTGTGCATTTCCATCAAAGGATTCAGCTTAACCGGCTGCTCTTGGTAGGATTCTGGCAGGCTGATGCCGGCAAAATCGGCAACTTGCTTGACGCTTTCTGGGAAAGTCAGGTCTTCTTTTTCCATAATGAACTTGAAGACGTTACCGCCCCGGTGGCAGCCAAAGCAGTAGAAAAACTGCTTGTCTGGACTGACGCTAAAAGAAGGAGTTTTTTCTTGATGAAAAGGGCAAAGACCAACATAGTCTTTGCCTCTCTTCTCAAGTGACACGTATTGGCTGATTACGTCGACAATGTTGACGCTATCCCGAACTTCATTGACAAATTCTTCCGGAATTCTTCCAGCCATTTCATCACCCTTTATTTGATTTAACTTGTTTTATTTAATAACCAGCTTGCTCAAGTCGCCTAAGCGCTTGGTCAAGTCGTTAACCGCAGCCAATTGGCTCAAGCGGTTCTTCTTCACTGCTTCGTCCTTAGCCATGATCATGTTGACATCGAAGTAGCGGTCAATTACTGGCTGCAGGCCAACAAAGGCTTCGTACAGCTCATTATGATCACGAACAGACTTCAAAGCTTCAACCCCATTATAAAGGTCTTCTTCGCTTCTGTCTTCAAATAAGCTTGGATCAACTGGAGCAGCTTCAGTGAACTTAGCCTTAGACAAGATGTTGTTGATTCTCGTCAAGCTTTCTACGACTGGCTTGAAGACTTCATCGTCGTGGTGGGCTTGCAGAACCTTGGCTGCTGCCAAGATTTCACTTGGGTCTTGTTCACTTGAGGCCAAGACAGCGTCAATGACGTCGTATTGGTAGTTGTTCTTTTGCAAGTACTGCTTTACCCGGTCGCGGATAAAGTCAGCCAGCTGCTGGTCAGCTTCCTTGCCAACTGGCAACTTAGCAGGCGTCTTGCCGGACAAGAGGTCAACCAGTTCTGGAATGACTTCGCCAAATGGCAAGGACCAGCCTTCGTTTAAGAGGATGCGCACGATCCCGTAAGCATAGCGGCGCAAAGCGTATGGGTCGTTTGAAGATGATGGGATCATCCCGGCACCAAAGAAGGCGATGATGGTGTCCAGCTTATCAGCAACTGACAAAAGGGCCCCTACCTTGGTCTTTGGCAATTCCCCTTCAGCCGTAGTTGGCATGTAGTGTTCCTTGATGGCAACAGATACGTTTTCGTTTTCACCAGCCAAACGGGCGTAGTGCATCCCCATCACGCCTTGCAGTTCAGCGAATTCCCCAACCATTTGGGTCACCAGGTCAAACTTGTACAGGCCACTTACCCGGTCAAAGTCAGCAACTTCTTCGCTGCTTAAGCCAAAGCGCTTGGCCAAGTAGTCGCCAATGATGCGGACTCTGGTCATCTTTTCGGCCATGGAACCGATCTTGTCGTGGAAGGAAACGCTGTCCATCCGGTCAACGAAGTGGCTGAGTGGGTACTTGCGGTCTTCATCGTAGAAGAAGACGGCGTCATCCAAACGGGCAACCAAAACCTTTTCGTTACCTGAGATAACATTTTCCAGGTGTTCCCGGTTACCGTTTCTGACTGAGATGAAGTGGTTGATCAGCTTGCCTTCTTGGTCATAGACTTCAAAGTAGCGTTGGTTGTCCTTCATGGAAGTGATCAAGACTTCGTCAGGGATTTCCAGGTACTTAGGATCAAAAGAACCGGCAAAAACAGTTGGGTATTCAACCAGGTTGTTGACTTCTTCCAAAAGGCTTTGATCCAGCTTGATTTGCCAGTTGTTGCTTTTAACCAGATCGTTGATTTGAGAAACGATCATATCCTTGCGCTCACTAGCGTCAACGATGACAAATTGGTCTCTCAAGGCTTCCACGTAGTCATCAGCGTTAGCCAAAACCACGCTGTCGCCTAAGAAACGGTGACCAGCGGTCTTGCGGCCAGCGGTAATGCCCAAGAATTCCATTGGTACGACTTCGCTGCCGTAAAGGGCAACCAGCCAGTGGATTGGACGAACAAATTCAAAGTCTTGTGAGTCCCAGCGCATCTTGGTTGGGAAGTTCATGTCCTTGATCACGCTGGTCAAGCCCAAAAGAATATCCTTAGCAAGCTTGCCAGGCTTTTGTACGTGAACATAAGCGTATTCAACGCCCTTTAATTCTTCAAAGTAGATGTCGTCAGCGCTCATTCCTTGGCCGCGGGCAAAGCCGATGGCTGCCTTGGTCCAGTTGCCGTCAGCGTCTTGGGCGATCTTTTTAGCAGGGCCCTTCTTGACTTCGTCAACGTCTGCTTGCTTTTCAGCTAAGTCCTTAACTAGCACCGTCAAGCGGCGAGGAGTGGAATAGGTTTGGATGTCCTTAAAGCCCAGTCCGTTTTCCTTCAAGAACTTGCCAGTCCGGTCAGCCAATTGCTTAACTGACTTGGTAACTACGTGAGCTGGCATTTCTTCAACGCCAATTTCAAATAAAAAGTCTTTAGTCATTACTTGCCTCCGCCTTCAATTGTGCACTCTTCAGCAATGGGAAGCCGCGCTTTTCGCGTTCTTCCACGAACTTAACAGCTACTTCGTGAGCCATGTTCCGGATCCGGTGCAGGTAGCCGGCTCTTTCGGTAACGGAAACAGCGCCGCGGGCGTCAAGCAGGTTGAAGGTGTGAGAACACTTCAGGATGTAGTCGTAAGCTGGGTGAACCAGGTTCTTGCTCAAAAGGCGCTTGGCAATTCTTTCGTAGGTGTCAAAGAATTCCAGCAGCTGCTTTTGGTCGCTTTCTTCAAAAGCATACTTGGAGTGCTCGTATTCGGGTTCCTTGAAGATGTCCCGGTAAAGGACGCCGTCGCCCCATTCCAGGTCAAAGACAGAGTTGACGTCTTGGATGTAAGAAGCCAGACGTTCAACACCGTAAGTGATTTCGCCCATGGTTGGCTTAACGTCTAATTCACCGACAGTTTGGAAGTAGGTAAATTGGGAAACTTCCATCCCGTCTAGCCAAACTTCCCAGCCGACCCCGGCACAGCCCATGGATGGGTTTTCCCAGTTGTCTTCAACGAAGCGGATGTCGTGTTCAAGTGGTTCAATGCCCAAAACCTTGAGTGAATCCAAGTAGTATTGTTGAATTTCTAATGGTGCTGGCTTTAAAACCACCTGGAACTGGTGGTGTTGGAAAAGCCGGTTAGGGTTGTCGCCATAACGGCCGTCAGCTGGCCGGCGGGATGGCTCAACGTAGCAAGCCTTCCATGGTTCTGGGCCAACTGCCCGCAAGAAAGTGTATGGACTCATGGTCCCTGCACCCTTATTTTCATCATAAGACGGCATGATCATGCAGCCCTTGGAAGCCCAAAATTGTTCCAGCTTGAAGATCATGGTCTGAATGTCTAATTTTTTTGCCATATTTTACCTCCTATGCAAGGCCATAAAAAAAGCCTATGCAATTACTGTTGCATAGGGACGAAATAAGTATTCGCGGTTCCACCCTAATTCAGAAGACATATTGGTCTCCTGCTCTTAATTAGCTTGGCTAGAGGTGCCTTTTCCCGCCGTATCCTTCCACCAGCCGATACTCGCTTGCACGGTACTTTTCTGATTCCTCATCATTGCCAATATAGGTCATATTTTACCACAAATGCTGTCAATTTTCATTATTTTTTAGGAAAAATGTCGGATCGGATTTCGTCTAAAAAGCTTAGGCTGGACAGCCGCAAATCGACCGTTGTCTGGTAGATCTTGCGGATCGCCTGCCGGGTTTCCAGCTTTAATTGGTCGCTGACCGCAATTTCGCCCAAGCGGTCAATCGGAATGAGACCCAAAGTCCGAATGAGACCCGTGGCTTTGGGCGACAGGTGTTCTCTTTGTACCCGGTTAAAGTGGTCGCTGCAGACCACTCCGCCTAAATTGATAGAATAGTCAAAAATACCCTGCTCCTTGCCGCAAATGACGCAAGAAGCCAGGTGCGGCATGACCCCATAGGCGGCTAGCAGCTGCAATTCCACCATTTGGGTAATGATCTCCGGGTCTTGGCCGGCCACGATCCGCTTAAAGGCACTGACCAATAGCCCATAAAAGTCTTCTAGAGGCTGGTATTCGCTAAAAGCGTGGTCGGCTAGGTCAAAGAGATAAGACAGGTAGGCATTTTTGACCAAATCGCTATAGAGCTCATCGTGCTGCTTGATTTCTTTAGTCGCCCGCAGCTGGCTGATGCCCTGTCTTTTGGTCAAGATGCTAAAAGTGCCTTCGGTAAAAGGAAGAGCGACCGCGTTAAAAGGGGACTTAGGCCGCATCCCACCCTTGATGATCACGGTCACGATCCCGAGTTCCCTGGTCCAGAGCTTGGCCAAGAGGTCAGCTTCTTGGTACCTCCGCCTTTTAAAAAGGATCCCGGTCACATCCAGCAGGTCATAAGCCATTAGAGGTCCTTCTTATCGTAGCCGATCGACTTCAAGAAGGCTGGGTCTTGGCGCCAGTTATGTCTGACCTTGACCCAGAGCTGGAGGTTGACCTTTTCACCCAAGAGGCTTTCGATTTCTTTTCTAGCCTTCATCCCGATCTGCTTGATCATGGCACCGCCCTTGCCGATGATGATCCGCTTTTGGCCATCTTTTTCCACATAGATGGTGGCGTTAACCTGCAATTTGCCGTTGATCCGCTCATTCATCTGTTCTACCCAAACCGCAGTTGAGTGAGGCACTTCTTGGCCAGTCAAGCGCAAAATCTGCTCTCTGATCATTTCAGCAACGACAAAGTATTCAGGCCGGTCAGTTACTTCATCAGAAGCGTAGTATTGCGGTCCTTCTGGCAGGTAGTCCTTGATCGTCTTTAAGAGGTCGTCCACCCCGTTGCCTTGGCTGGCGGAAATTGGCAAAAATTCCGCAAAGTCGCCCACGGCTTGGTAGGAGTCGATAATTGGGAGCAGGTCGTTGGGGTGAACCTGGTCGATCTTGTTAATAACCAAAAAGACCGGTACTTCCACATTCTTCAAAAGACCAGCAACGTATTCTTCGCCCTTGCCCGCTTTTTTGGCATCAACCATAAAGAGGACCAGGTCCACGTCGTTTAAGGCAGACAGGCTGGCCTTGTCCATGTATTCGTCAAGATCAGAGTGGCTCTTAAAGATCCCGGGCGTGTCGACAAAGACGGCTTGCATGTCGTCTTCAGTGTAAATGCCAAAAATCTTGTTTCTCGTCGTTTGCGGCTTGGCGGAGGTAATGGCCACCTTTTGCCCGATCAAGCGGTTCATCAAGGTTGACTTGCCAACGTTTGGCCGACCAATTAGGGCCACAAAGCCTGACTTATGCTTATTTGTTTGCACCATCTTCAATATCCTTTTCTGTAAACTGATATGGCAAAAGCTGCTCCACTGTATATTCCGCAAAGTCGCCCTGGCTGTCGGCCAAGATGACTTTGGCACCCCGTGCCATCAGCTCGCTCATCACCTGCCGGCAGGCCCCGCAAGGAGAAATTGGCCTGTCGGTATTGCCAATGATCAACAGGGTCTTGATCTTGCCCGGCATCCCGCTGTTGACCCAGCCAAACATGGCCGTTCTTTCCGCGCAATTGGTTAGACCATAAGAGGAATTTTCAATATTGACCCCGGTGAAAAATTCCCCTTGGTCAGTTGCCAAGGCCGCCGCCACATGGAAGTGACTATATGGGGCATAGGCGTCTTTTAAATGGTCCTTGGCCAGGTCAAAAAGCTGCTGTTCTTCAGGCGTCATTACTTGCCTCTCCCTTCATCTAATTGGTCTGGGTAAAGGGGCAGACCGTATTCTTCTAAGACCTTGCCCTGGATGCCAAACATTTCCTTAGCTTCATCCGGCTCAATATGGTCATAGCCATTTAAGTGAAGGTAGCCGTGAACGATGGTATAGCCAAATTCCCGGTCAAAGCCGGTACCATATTCTTGGCTATGCCGTTCAATGACGCTTGGACACATGAAGAGGTCGCCGATGTCCTCAGTAAAGTCTGGGTCATCCATAAAGGCAGATAAGTCAAGGCCATCTTCCCCATCTTCAATGGCAAAAGAGATCACGTCCGTTGGCCGGTCCTTGTCCCGGTAGTTGCGGTTGATCTCTTGGGACTTATCTTCATCCACAAAGTTGATGCTCATTTCTTGAGCGTTGTCCTTGCCGATCTCTTTTTTGGCTAATAAAAGCAGATCCATGATCCACTTTTCCCAATCGCGGCCCTCTTTTTCTAAAAAGCCGACTTCGTCTTGGTAGCTTACGTCAATACCTTCCATTATTTTCCTTCTCTTTCATAAGCCTGAATGATCTTGGCCACCACAGGGTGCCGTACCACGTCGCTAGCGCTAAATTCGACAAACTTGATCTGGTCAATCCCCTGCAAAATGTGCTGAGCCGTCACCAGCCCGCTCTTGGCCTTGCCCGGCAAGTCGATCTGGGTCATATCGCCGTTAACGACCATCTTGGAGTTAAAGCCCAGTCTCGTTAAAAACATCTTCATTTGGGCATCGGTCGTGTTTTGCGCTTCGTCCAAGATGACGAAGGCATCTTCCAAGGTCCGCCCTCTCATGTAGGCTAGCGGCGCAATTTCAATGACGCCCCGCTCCATCAGGCGGTCAGTTGGTCCCTGCCCTAAAATTGCGTAAAGGGAGTCGTAAATTGGCCGCAAGTACGGGTCGACCTTTTCCTTCAAGTCCCCTGGCAAAAAGCCGAGAGATTCCCCAGCTTCAACGGCAGGCCGGGTCAAGATGATTTTCGACACTTCACCCTTCTTAAAGGCAGACACGGCGCAAACCACCGCCAAAAAAGTCTTACCAGTCCCAGCTGGCCCAATGCCAAAGACCACGTCGCTCTTATTGATGGCTTCAACGTAGTCCTTCTGGGTCATGTTCTTTACCCGGACTGGCCGACCCTTGGCATCCCGGATCAAGATCTGCTTGTAGAGGTCGCCAAAATACTCGGTCGTCCCCCGGTCCGCCATCTTCATGGCACTGACCACGTCAGCAGCGGTCAGGTTGATGCCGCTAGAAGCCACCTTATCAAGGGCCTTCAAGGCCTTGATCACCTTTTCGACTTGATCTTCTTCGCCCTTGATGTTGATCTTTTCTCCTAAATCATCCAGCTCAACATCGTAGCCCTCTGCAATCAGCTTTAAATTGCCATCATTTACGCCAACGAGCTTTTGAATATTCTCGACGCTCTCAGGCGAAAACTTCTTTTCCAAATGCGGGACACTCCTTTAATCAACAATTTTCAAATTCACAAGGTTCCTATCTTAATGATACACATTTGCCAAACATTGGACAACCGGAATGCGTCATTTATAGGCAAGAAGAAATAAGGGCATGAAAAAAGCTCCCGCTTTCACGAGAGCTTCAGTCAATTAATAATGTCTACGCTTACGAGCAGCCTCAGATTTTAACTTTCTGCGAACGCTTGGCTTTTCGTAGAATTCACGCTTACGGTATTCTTGCAAAGTACCACTTCTAGAAACGGAACGCTTAAAACGACGAAGAGCATCATCAATAGACTCGTTTTCGTGAACGATAGTCTTAGCCATGTGTGATCCCTCCTTCCATTTCTTGGCATTACTGCCATAAACATTTATCTAAATTATAGCAAATTTAGCCTAATCGTCAAGGGCTTCAAGAGATTTTTTTGAATTATTTGCCATCATCAACCGCTTTCACGCATTTTCCGGTATAATAGAGTTAACGAGGTGATTAATATGACTGAAACGACTACAGCCAATACTGAAAAGACAACTGAAAAAGAGAAAATCGAAGTTAACATTATCATTATTTCCGACTCAGCTGGCGAAACGGCCTTTAACAACGCCCAAGCTGCTGCTGTTCAATTCCCTGGTGCCGAAATCAACTACCGGCGCTACCCTTTTATCACTGATCAAAAGAAGCTGGACAAGACCTTAGATGAAATCGAGCAATACCCTAACCTGGTCATCGTCTACAGCTTGGTTGATGAAAAGCTGCAACTGCCAATCATCAAGTACGCTAGAGAACACAAGGCTAAGTACATCGACATCCTGTCGCCGATCATCGAGGCCATCAGCCAAACGACCCACTTGAAGCCAGAAGGCTTAGTTGGGGCCAACCACCAGCTGACCACCAAGTACTTCAACCGGATCTCGGCTATGGAATTTGCGGTTATGTACGACGACGGCAAGGATCCAAGAGGCTTTTTGGAAGCAGACGTCGTCTTGCTCGGGGTTTCCAGAACCTCTAAGACGCCTTTGTCCTTACTGTTAGCCAACAAGGGGCTCAAAGTTGCTAACCTGCCACTAGTGCCACAAACCCACATTCCAAAGGAAATCTACGAAATCGACCCGAAGAAGATTATCGGCTTGACCAACGATCCAAAGGTTTTGAACCGGATCCGCCGGCAAAGAATGATCTCTTACGGGATGGACCCAGATACAACCTACTCCAACATGGACTCCATCAACGAAGAACTTGAAAGCGCTATGGCACTCTACAAGAAGCTCGGCTGCTTCGTAATCAACGTTGCTGAAAGATCTATCGAAGAAACTGCTGCCTTGATCATGAATCACTTGGGCTACGAAGAAGACTAAGAAAAACGCGTTACCTGCAACTTGCAAGTAACGCGTTTTATTTTCGCAGAGCCGCTAATCAACTCTAAACACTTCACCAGAAACTGGATCAACGATAATGTCAAACAGCTTTTCTTCGGCTTTTTCAGCCGCTTCGTCAACTATGCGGAAAGTATAGAAAAAGTCCGCATGTCTACGCCGATCAGGCTTAGCAATTTGCACCTTGGCGTTCTGGTGACCATGTTCGTGGGCGTATTCACTCGCAATTTCGCTAGCAGCGTCTAAGCCCATAAAGCGTACTCTATTTCGGTTGTTATCTCTTCCGTCTACCATCTTCTTCACCACCTTATAGATATTATAGCACGTTTATAATCATTATTTAAGGATATCTCTATACTAATTTCTCTATAATTTTTATCCAGCTTTCCCGTAAGCATCTATATTTCGATAACCTTTTATTTATGCTGTAATACCATAATTGTTTTCACACAGCAGAAAACTTTTTTGATAATTTACATGTAATTTACATGCGTACACTATATATTATAGGCTTTTAATTAAAATTTACCAAGTTATTTAATCTGAATCCTACGTAATGATGAGTAAAAATAAGAACGAAAAAAGCGCGCCGCAGCGCGCTTTTTGGCTTTTCTAGACGACTTCTTGCTCCCGAAAGCGTCCATAGATCTTTTGCACTTCAGTGACGCTCATAAAGGCAAAAGGATCGCATTTTTGGACGGTGGTCCGGATATCGTAGAGATCGTAGGTGTCGATGATGGTGATCAAGACCGTTTTTTCCGTGTGACCATAGGCCCCTTCTACATCGTGGAAGATGGTGATCCCGCGGTGCATTTTTTCCTGGATGCCTTCAATGATGGCTTCCGGGTGCTCGGTAACGATCATCACCTGCAACTTGTGGTGCTGGGTGTAGACGGAGTCGATCATCCGGCCATTGATGAAGATGTTTAAGGCCGTGTAAAGAGCCCGAGACCAGTCAAAGAGGAAGCCGGCAATTAGGACAATGACCAAGTTGACCAGGATGTTGAACTTGCCATAGTTCATCCCGGTCTTTTTTCTCACGACAATGCCTAAAATATCGAGGCCCCCAGTTGAAATCCCACTCTTCAGAGCCATCCCAGTGCCAAGACCGTTCACCGCGGCCCCAAAAATGGCGCAGAGGATAGGATCCAGACTGATGTGGGTCGGTTGAATGTAGCGCATCATGATCGTCGACATGGCAACAGCAAAGACCGTGTAGCCAGTGAATTCATGCCCGATCTTGTTCCAGGCAAGGATAAACAAAGGAACGTTCAAGGCAAAGTATGTTGCTTCAGTCGGGATCGTGAACGGCAGATAGCGGCTCGTCACCGTGTTGACGATCTGGGCAAAGCCAGTAATGCCAGAAGAATAGATATGGCCGGGGTGCCAGAAGAAGTTCAAGGCGACGGCAACCATGACAGAATAAAGGATAGCCGTCCCAATTCTTACTAAAAAACTATTGTTGCGTGAAAAGCGATTTAAGTCAAAATCATTCATTTTTTTCATGCGACCTCAATTTCATAAAGTTCTGGCTTCAGCAAGTCTGAAGCTTTTCTACCATATTAATGATACAGCTTTTCTCGGGCAGTTTGAACCGAGGAAGAGCTTTTTCAAAAGAAAAAACGTCTAACAATTTGTTAGACGTTTTCCTTTACTCAAATAAGACTAGTTGTTGCTTGAAACGTTGGCTAAACTGTTGCTTTCAGAACTTGCGGTACTGGAGTTGAAGGCTGATTCAGAAACGGAGACTGAGGTACTTGTTGAAACAGAAGTGATTGCACTTTGTTCAGCAGAAGTTGGGTCACTCATACTTGCCAATTCTGAGGCAGACATTTCCTCGACTTCAAGTTCAGATTGTGAGACAGATGCGCTAGCCGCAGAAGCGACACTGTTGCTCGTTGAGTTTTCGATTGAAGCAGTAAGTGAAGAATCTTCACTAGTGCTTGTCATTGAGCCAACGCTGGTACTCGTGCTCGTCGTATTTTGAGTTTGAGTAGTGTTGCCAGTAGTTGTTGTCGTGGTACCAGTTGTATTGGTCGTAGTCGTGTTAGCGGCTGCCGGCGTTACTACACCATTTGTGGTGGTAGTGGTAGTTGTAGTCGTCGTTGTAGGAGCTGCTGGCGTGATTACGTTAGTAGGCGTTACCGTGTTGCCAGCCTGACTTTGACTTGTTGAGGTGCTTGCTGATTGGCTTGCACTCGTAGAGGTGCTGGTACTTTGGGACTCGCTAGTTGAGTTGCTTTGACTCGTGCTCGTGGATTCACTGGTTGAAGTACTTTGGCTCGTACTCGTGGATTCACTCGTAGAATCTGAACCACTGGTGCTGCCGGATTCACTTGTTGAGTCTGAGCCACTGGCGCTGTCAGAGTCACTTGAAGAAGTTGAACCACTGTCGCTAGTGGATTCGCTCGTTGAGCCTGAACCACTAGTGCTGTCGGATTCACTTGAGGAAGTTGAACCACTGTCGCTAGTGGATTCGCTCGTGGAATCTGAACCACTGTTGCTGTCAGTGTCACTTGAAGAAGTTGAACCACTGTTGCTACCTGATTCACTCGTAGAGCCTGAACCGCTGGTGCTGCCTGATTCACTTGAGGAGTCTGAACCACTGTCGCTAGTGGATTCACTCGTAGAGCCTGAGCCACTAGTGCTGCCGGATTCACTTGAAGAAGTTGAACCACTATCGCTGTCAGATTCACTCGTAGAGTCTGAGCCACTAGTGCTGCCAGATTCACTTGAGGAAGTTGAACCACTGCCGCTGTCAGATTCACTTGAGGAAGCTGAGACACTGCCGCTGTCAGATTCACTCGTAGAGCCTGAGCCACTAGTGCTGCCGGATTCACTTGAGGAAACTGAGACACTGCCGCTGTCAGATTCACTCGTAGAGCCTGAGCCACTAGTGCTGCCGGATTCACTTGAGGAAGCTG
>NZ_JBJFHB010000051.1:0-18941 GCF_051893255.1 Lactobacillus sp.
CTTATTTTGCAAAAGTTGTGGCGCAAGGAGGAAATAATGGCTAAAGAGAAGAAACTGGCGTTAGTAATTTGCTACTTCGGTCCTTTGCCGGCCTACGCGGATTTATTCTTCAGATCAGTTAAGGAGAATCCGGCGACTGACTTTATTTTGGCCACCGACCAGCTGGTCAAGAATCCCCCGGCCAATCTCAAGATCAAGTACCTGACTTTGGCGGATTTACGGGCAAAGTTTCAAAAGAAGCTGGGCTTTCAGATCCGGCTGCATGCGCCTTACAAAATCTGTGACTACCGGCCGGCCTTTGGCTGGCTCCTGTCCGACTGGCTCAAGGACTACCGCTATTGGGGCCACTGCGATTTGGACCAGGTCATGGGGGACTTGGAGAAATTTTTGCCGGAGAAATTACTGGAAAAATACGACAAGGTCTACCAGCATGGCCATCTGACGGTCTTTCGCAATACTTTGACCAACAACCTCCGCTTCGTGGCCAAGGGGGGTCAGAACTTTCGGCAGGTTTTCCAGACGGACCTGCCCTGCGTCTTTGACGAGGTGGAAGGAATCCAGAAAAAGTTTGCCAGACTGGGCGCCAAGTGCTGTTTAAAGCGGGACTTCGCTGATATCTATTCCTGGCGTGAGCAGATGAGGCGGACGACGTCATACTTGCGGGGGCGGGAGAAGAAAAAGCTGAACAGTGCCCGCCAGGTCTTCTTTTATGAAAAAGGCCGGGTCTACCGGGCCTACTACGCTGGCGGGAAAATGAACTATGAAGAGCTGGCCTACCTGCATTTTCCCAAAAGGCGGATGCGGCAGAATTTTTACCAAAGCGATTCCTACTTTATCGGCAAGGATGGCTTCTACGCTAAAGAACCGGGTTTTAACGTGACCATGGGGGAGATCAAGCGCTATAACGGCTTTAATCTAATTGGGGAAGCCCGGGTGAAGCTGGCTTATTGGACCTTCATCTGGAGTCGGCGCTACCACAAGTACGTCCTTAAGCGCTAGTATGGTAGTCCGCCTGCGCCGGCAGAACCTGGTCACCCTTTACTTAAGCGGGCAGATGGTCTGTTTTGCCTGCTTGAATCAAGTCTGTCCAATGCCTTTGGCCGACAGCCAGGATGAAATTTTGGCCGTTTTTTGCCTGATCGGGATCGCCTGGGCACTAATAAGTAAGCGGCTGGGCCAGGAAAAAGAGGGACTATTGTTAAAAATTTGCTTTGCCCTGATCCTTGTGGAAAGCCTGGGGTTAATCTCAAACGGGATGTCGGGGCTAATTGGCGGGACACCAGTCTTGGTCGATGCCTTTAAATTGGTCAAGCTGCCCCTGGTCCTCTTTTATGTCAGCTGTTGCTTGCGCCCCTGGGAAAAAAGGACGCTTGTGCGCAACCTGCTTTTGGCCAGTAAATGCTTTATTCTGCTGGCTTTTCTCGGCGGCATCGTCAATCTGGCGGTTGACGTTGGCTTTAGCTACGACCTCCGCTACGGGATCCGGTCCTATAAGTTCATCTATGAGAACCCGGCGGCCTTAAATGAGGTCCTGCTGGTCTCCTTAGTGCTGATTATGCTGGGGGAAGGAATTGGGGAAAAGAAGAAAAATGAGCGCGGACTTAGGCAGAGCAAGGCCTGGCTCCTTTTGTACCTGGCAACTGTAGTCATGACCTTGCGGGCCGGGGGAATCGGATCCAGCGGGATTTTGCTTCTGGGCCTGCATTTTGAGAAAAAAGGGGTCCGGCTAAGCTGGAAAAAAGGCGTCAGTGCGGCTTTTGTGGCTTTTTGCCTGGGCTATCCCCAGGTTAAGGAGTACTTCTTCAGCGAAACGGTCAGGTCGAAATTGCTTAGGCATTCCCTGATCGTCCTGCGGGACTATTTTCCTTTAGGCAGTGGCTTCGCGACTTACGGGTCAGACCAGGCCTTTAAGCACTACTCCCCCCTTTATGTCCGCTTTGGCTTCCACCACGACTACGCTTTGGCCCAGGAAACGGGCTTTGCCATGAACGACAACTTCTGGCCCATGCTTTTGGCCCAATTCGGCCTTTTTGGGGCCTTCCTATATGTGTACTGGCTAGTTGTCCAGCTGGGCTATTGTTTGAAAAAAGCTCCGCCGGGTCAGCCGCGGGCCGGGGCTCTGGGCCTCATTGCCTTTTTCCTGATCAGTTCGGCGGGCAACCCGATTTTTACCAGCGCCTCGGGAGTCTTTCTGGCAATAGCTTTGGGCTTGACCAGTGATTTTTTGCAAAAACAACAAGAAAGATAGAGGAAAAGAGAATAGAGAGAATAGAAAGAAGGTGACAGATGGAAAAAGTTGAGAAATCGCTGTCCCGCAATGCCCTGGCCAGCGGCCTGCAGACGGGGACCCGCCTAGTCTGTGCCCTGGTGACCTACCCATATTTGGCCAGGATCTTGCGGGTTGACCAACTGGGCCAGTACGACTTTGCGGCTACCGTTGTCAGCTGGGCGGCGCTAGTGGCGGGCCTGGGAATCTACGCCTATGGGGTTAGGGAAGGGGCAAAAAAGCGGGATAACCCGGAAGAGCTGTCCCGCTTTGCTTCGGAAGTCCTGGTCATCAACCTGGCCTCGACCTTACTGGCTTACTTGGGTCTAGCTGCCTGTCTGCTTTTTTCCAGCAAGCTAAGGGAATATGGACCGCTGATTTGGACCTTGAGTACTAGCATTATTTTTACCACCCTGGGCTGCGAGTGGCTCTATGCGGTTCACGAGGAATATGGCTACCTGGCCTTGCGCAATATCTGCTTTCAAATCTTGTCTTTGTTTTTGCTCTTGACATATGTCAAGGACGAGAGCGACCTTTTGCTATATGCTTGGACTACGGTCATTGCCAGCGCCGGGGCCAACTTGGTCAGCTTTATCAGATTGCGTAGGTATTGCAGCTGGTCTTTGACCTGGCGTTTTTCTTGGCAAAAGCACCTCCTGCCCATCTTTGTTTTATTCGCCAACGCCCTGGTTAACCTGCTTTATGTAAGCGCGGATGTAACCCAGCTGGGAGTGATGACCAGCGACTATTATGTGGGCCTTTACTCGGTGGCCAGCAAAGTCACGGCCCTGCTTAAGCAATTGTTAGGTGCCGTCATCGTTGTTACCGTGCCGCGTTTGGCTTGCTTATATGGGCAAAAGGGCGGAGGCCTTTTTCAAAAATTGGCCCGGCAGATCGCGGATTTGCTAGTGACGCTGGCCTTGCCGGCTGCTTGCGCCTTGTTTGCCTTAGGCGAGGAGGTTGTCATTTTAACCGCGGACTTAGATTTCGCGCCGGCCGCGGGGGCCATGAAACTTCTGGGCCTGGCCTTGGTCTTCTCTCTTTTGTCCTGGTTTTATATGGCGGCGGTTTTAGTTCCGGCCCGGCAGGAGAAGGCGGCTTTGCTTGCAATCAGTATCGCTTCTGTAGTCAATATTTGCTTGAACTTCCTGCTGATCCCGGCCTTTAAGGAGGCAGGGGCGGCTTTAGCAACCTTGCTTGCCGACCTGGTGACTTGCCTGGCTTGTTACTTTTTGGCGAAAAAGTCGGCCCGCCTCTTGCCCAGCGGAAAAAAGCTGGCCAGCAGCCTGCTCGGCTGCCTCTATGTTTACTTGGTTTGCCAAGCTGCTTTAGCTAAGGGCCTAGGGCCAGGAGCGACAGTCTTTTGGGCTGCCCTCTGGGCCATCCCCGGTTACTTTGTGATTTTATATCTGCTTGGCAACCGGGTCTTACTGGAGTTTAAGCGCGGAAGTAGACGGGAGTAAGAAAGGAGGAGTTTTTGTACAAATTAGACAAAGAAACTTGTGAAACGGTAGCGCTTACAATATAATGTGGATATTAGACTGAACTAGAAAAGGAAAAGTACAAATGAATGGATTTTTAGGAGAGTTCTTAGGAACGATGATTTTGATCGTGCTGGGTGTCGGCTGCGGGGCCGGGATCAGCTTGAATAAGGCTTACGCTAAGGGGCAGGGCTGGCTGTTCGTCACCCTGGCCTGGGGGATGGCGGTAACCTTCGGCGTTTACGTGGCTGGCCAATTTGGCTCACAAGGTCACCTCAACCCAGCGGTAACTATTGGCTTCGCGGCCTTTGGCTTCTTCCCATGGAGCCAAGTTATGCCGTACTTGCTGGGGCAATTCCTGGGCGCCTTTGTCGGGGCAGCTCTGGTAATCCTGCACTACTACCCGCACTTCAAGGCGACCAAGGCTGACGAAGGCAACAGCGTGGGGATTTTCGCGACTGGCCCAGCCATCAACAATCCTGTTTTCAACTTCTTGAGTGAAACGATCGCGACTTTTGTCTTCATCTTCACCTTGCTCAACCTGGGCAACTTCACCCAAGGCTTGAAGCCATTAATTGTTGGTTTCTTAATCATGGTTGTTGGCCAGGCTTTGGGTTCAACGACTGGCTTTGCCTTGAACCCGGCCCGGGACTTCTCACCTCGTCTGGCTTACGCGATTTTGCCAGTGCCAAACAAGGGCGGGGCTAACTGGGCTTACGCCTGGGTTCCTGTCTTAGGGCCAATCGCCGGTGGTCTTTTAGCTAGCGGCCTGCAGGCATTGTTAAAGTAGAATTTTTAAGCCAAAAATTTACCCTTGAACTCCGGCGCGAGCTCAAGGGTATTTTTGCCTGGAAAAAATCGGTTATAATCTAAGGCAGAAAGGAGCCGCCATGACCGACTACTACACATCCGGTGAATTTGCCAAGCGGGCCCACGTGTCCGTCAGAACGATCCGCTACTATGACCAGCAGAACCTCCTCAAGCCTTCAGCCAGAAGCAAGGGCGGGGCCAGACGCTACAGCGACGCTGACTTCGCCAAGCTCCAGCAGATCCTCTTGTTAAAATACCTGGGCTTTTCCTTAGGGGAAATTCGCGGCTTGACCCTGGGAGCCAGCGACCGGCGCCGCCTCCTGGATTCTCTCCAAATTCAGCGGCGCCTGGTGGAAGAGCGGATTGAAGAAATGACCGCCGTTGAAGCCGCCATCGACTCAACCACCCAAACCTTGGAAGCTGGCAAGCCCGTTGACTGGAGCCGGATGTTGGAACTGCTCCACCGGTCAACCATGACCCAGAGCCTCAAGACCCAGTACCAGAACGCCACCAACATCTCTGCCCGGATCCGCCTGCACCGGGATTACTCCATGAACAAGGAGGGCTGGTTCCCCTGGCTTTTCCGCCAGCTGGACTTGACTCCTGGTTTAAAAATCTTAGAGATCGGCTGCGGGAATGGTGAACTCTGGGCTACCAGCCACGACCGCCTGCCAGAGGACTGCCAGGTTATTTTGACCGACATTTCAGAAGGGATGCTGGCCGATGCCAAAAAGGAAATCGGCGAAGACAGCCGCTTTTCCTATGACCGTTGTGATGCTGCCCACTTGCCCTTTGCCGACGAAGAGTTTGACCTGGTTGTCGCCAACCACATGCTTTTTTACTGCGACGACATCCCCCAGGTCCTTAAAGAAGTCCGCCGGGTTTTGAAAAAAGGGGGCCGCTTCTGCGCGTCAACTTACAGCAAGCGCCACATGCACGAAATCACTGACCTGGTCCAGGAGTTCAACTCCCAAATCGTCTTGTCTTCAGTCAACCTCTACGACCGCTTTGGCTTAGACAACGGCGGCGCCATCCTGGCCCCGTTTTTTGACCATGTGACCTGCCAGCGCTATGAGGATGCCATCGAATTGGGTGAAGCTGAACCAGTAATTTCTTATATCTTGTCCTGCCACGGCAACCAAAATGCCCTTCTCTTGGACCGCTACCAGGAATTCAAGCAATTTGTTGAAGACGAGGTCGCTGGAGGCTTCCACATCACTAAAGACGCCGGAGCATTTATCTGCCGCAAATAACTGCCAGTTTTTAAAAAACGGCAGTTATTTTATTTTTGCCTATTGAAGCTTACGTAACGTCATGTTTTATACTTTGAGTCAGTTAAGAGAAAAAATTGCTTAGTTTGAACTTGGAGGTTCATTTCATGAAAATTATCGTTACCGGCGGTGCCGGCTTTATCGGTTCCAACTTTGTCTTCTACATGATGAAGAAGCACCCAGACTACAAGATCATCTGCCTGGACAAGCTGACTTACGCGGGCAACCTGTCAACCCTGAAGGATGTCATGGACAAGCCAAACTTCCGCTTCGTCAAGCTGGACATCTGCGACCGCGAAGGCGTCTACAAGCTTTTTGAAGAAGAACACCCGGACGTTGTCGTTAACTTCGCCGCAGAAAGCCACGTTGACCGGTCAATCGAAAACCCGGAAATCTTCCTGCAAACCAACATCATCGGTACTTCTGTCTTGATGGACGCCTGCCGCAAGTACGGGATCAAGCGTTACCACCAAGTATCAACTGACGAAGTTTACGGCGACCTGCCGCTGGACCGGCCAGACCTCTTCTTCCACGAAGACACTCCGCTGCACACTTCCAGCCCATACTCATCATCAAAGGCCAGCGCTGACCTTTTGGTCGGGGCTTACGGCAGAACTTACGGCCTGCCTGTAACTATTTCCCGTTGCTCAAACAACTACGGCCCTTACCAATTCCCGGAAAAGCTGATCCCATTGATGATCCAAAGAGCCTTGGACGACAAGCCTTTGCCAGTTTACGGTGAAGGCCAAAACGTCCGCGACTGGCTCTACGTTGAAGACCACTGCAAGGCCATCGACTTGATCTTGGAAAAGGGCACGGTTGGCGAAGTCTACAACATCGGCGGCCACAACGAAATGCACAACATCGACATTGTCAAGCTGATCTGCGACTACCTGGGCAAGCCTTACTCCTTGATCGAACACGTTACTGACCGTAAGGGCCACGACCAACGCTACGCGATCGACCCAACCAAGATCCACGAAGAACTTGGCTGGCTGCCGGAAACCATGTTCAAGGACGGTATCAAGAAGACCATCCAATGGTACCTGGACAACAAGGAATGGTGGGAAAACATCATCTCCGGTGACTACCAGAACTACTACCAGGAAATGTACGGCAAGAAGCAGGTTTTAGACGAAAAGTAAGAGGCAAGGAAGAAAAATGAAGGGAATTATCTTAGCAGGTGGTTCAGGCACTCGTCTGTATCCATTAACCCTGGTCACCAGTAAGCAGCTTTTGCCTGTTTACGACAAGCCAATGATCTACTACCCGTTGTCAACCTTGATGCTGGCCGGGATCAAGGACATCTTGGTCATTTCCACGCCAGCTGACACGCCGCGCTTTAAGGAACTTTTGGGCGACGGGTCACAATTCGGCATCAAGCTCTCTTACAAGGTTCAGCCAAGTCCAGACGGCCTGGCTCAAGCCTTTACTTTGGGCGAGGATTTCATCAACGGTGAGCCATGTGCCATGGTTTTGGGCGACAACATTTTTTACGGCAACGGCTTTACTGACCTTTTGGAAAAAGCTGCCCAAGATGCCGAAGCTGGCAAGGCAACCGTCTTTGGCTACTATGTCAACGATCCAGAACGCTTCGGCGTGGTCGACTTTGACGAAAACGGCAAGGCCATTTCCATCGAAGAAAAACCAGAACATCCAAAGAGCAATTACGCCGTTACGGGCCTTTACTTCTATCCAGCTGGCGTGAGTGAAAAAGCTGCCCAGGTTAAGCCAAGTGCCCGGGGTGAAGTGGAAATCACCACTTTAAACGAAATGTACCTGAACGCCGGCAACCTCGGCGTCCAGCTGCTGGGCCGGGGCTACGCTTGGCTGGACACCGGGACCATGCAGAGCCTGGTTGATGCTTCCAACTTTGTCAAGATGGTGGAAGAGCGGACCGGCGTAAGCATCTCCGCCCCTGAAGAAATTGCCTACGTGCACGGCTGGATCGATAATGAAAAGCTTTTAGAAGCAGCCAAGCATTATGGCAAGAGCCCTTACGGCAAGCACTTAAAGGCTGTTGCTGAAGGCAAGCTCAAGTACTAATTTTTGGATTTTTTTAAAAAAGAAAGAAGATATCAAAATGGGTCAAATTAAAGTTGAAAAGAACGTCGGCGGCATCGAAGGCTTGGCAGTCATTACGCCAGCAGTTCACGGGGACGACCGCGGCTACTTCATGGAAACCTACAACGAAAATGATATGAAGGAAGCTGGCTTTGACATTAACTTTGTCCAAGACAACCAATCTTCATCAACTAAGGGCGTTTTGCGCGGCCTCCACTTCCAAAAGCACTTCCCACAATGCAAGCTGGTTCGCGCTGTTCGCGGTGACGTTTTTGACGTGGCCGTTGACCTGCGCAGCGACTCCAAGACCTACGGCAAGTGGTACGGGGTTGAACTGACCGCTGAAAACAAGAAGCAATTCTTGATCCCAGAAGGCTTTGCTCACGGCTTCTTGGTCTTGAGCGACGTTGCAGAATTTTGCTACAAGGTTAACGACTTCTGGCACCCTAACGACGAAGGCGGCATGGCTTGGAACGACCCAGAAATCGGCATCGAATGGCCAAAGGTAGTTGGCGAATACCCAGGCTCAGCTGACGCTAGCGGCTACAGCTTGGAAGACGGCACTAAGCTGACTTTGTCTGACAAGGACCAAAAGTGGGCCGGCTTAAAGGACACCTTCAAGTTCTAAGAGGAGGACTTTTTCATGAAAGTTTTTGTAACTGGCGTCAACGGCCAACTGGGCCACGACGTGATGAACGAACTTGCTAAGCGCGGCTACGAAGGAGTAGGCAGTGACTTGGCTCCTGAATATGCAGGCGTAGCTGACGGCTCCGCGGTCACCACTGCACCTTACGTATCACTGGACATTACCGATGCCGCTGCTGTTGAAAAAGTGATCAAGGACGTAAACCCTGACGTGATCGTCCACTGCGCTGCTTGGACCGCGGTTGACATGGCTGAAGACGATGACAAGGTGGAAGCTGTCCGCAAGGTCAACGTGGGCGGGACCCAAAACATCGCCAATGTTGCCAAGGAACTTGACGTGCCAATGGTTTACATCTCCACTGACTACGTCTTTGACGGTCAAGGCACCACCCCTTGGGACCCAGACTTCAAGGGCTATAAGCCAATGAACGTGTACGGCGAAACCAAGCTGGGCGGCGAGCTGGCCGTTTCCGAAACCCTGGACAAGTACTTCATCGTCCGCATCGCTTGGGTTTTTGGCCTGAATGGCAAAAACTTTATCAAGACCATGCTGAACGTGGGCAAGAGCCACGACGAAGTCAAGGTGGTCAACGACCAAATCGGTACGCCAACGTACACTTTTGACCTGGCCCGCCTTTTGGTTGACATGATTGAAACCGACAAGTACGGCTACTACCACGCAACCAACGCTGAACTGCCAGAAACCGCAAGTGGCTTTGACGAAAATGGCACTAAGACCGGCTACATCAGCTGGTACGATTTCACCAAGGAAATCTACCGCCAAGCTGGCTACAAGACCAAGGTGACTCCAGTCACTACGGCTGAATATGGCCTGTCCAAGGCTGTGCGCCCATTCAACTCTCGTCTTGACAAGAGCAAGTTGGAAAAGAACGGCTTTAAGCCGCTGCCAACCTGGCCAGACGCAGTGCACCGCTACCTAGAAGCCTTGAAGGACGAAGGCTTCTTCGACTAAGATATTGTAAAAAATCCGCCTAGACCCTGATTGGTCTAGGCGGATTTTTTGGTTGTTGGGGGCGGTGCGGTGGCATGGGTGGCTGGCGTTTTGCCCCCGAAGTATGTCAACCGGTGTGGATTTTGTCGAAAAAAGCCCCCGAAGTATGTCTACCGGTCTGGATTTAGTCGAAAATCGACCCCAAAGTATGTCAACCGGTCTGGATTTTGCGGGAAATTGCCCCCAAAGTATGTCAACCAGTCTGGATTTAGGCGGATTTCGCCCCCAAAGTATGTCAACCGGTCTGATTTTTGGCAAAAATCGCCCCCAAAGTATGTCAACCGGCCTGGATTTAGGCGGAAAAAGCCCCCAAAATATGTCAACCGGCCTGGATTTAGTCGAAAAAAGCCCCCGAAGTATGTCAACCAAAACTGGTTGAGTCAATTTGGGGGCAAATTTTTGGAAAAAATAGTCTGGTTGAGTCAAGTCGGGGGCGAAAAAATGGAAAAAGTGGCCCGGTTGAGTCAAAACGGGGGCGAAAAATGGGAAAAAGTAGCCCGGTTGAGTCAACTTGGGGGCAGAAAATGGGAAAAAATAGTCTGGTTGAGTCAAGTCGGGGGCGAAAAAATGGAAAAAGCAGCTCGGTTGAGTCAAATCGGGGGCGAAAAATGGGAAAAAATAGCCCGGTTGAGTCAAATCAGGGGCAAAAAATAGGAAAAATGAAGCCGGTTGAGTCAAAACGGGGGACAAAAAACAGGAAAAATGGAGTTGGTTGAGTCAAAACGGGGGCAAAAAATAGGAAAAATGAGATTGGTTGAGTCAACTTGGGGGAGAAAAAACGGGAAAATGAGATTGGTTGAGTCAACTTGGGGGACAATAAATGGAAAAGTTAGTCTAGCTGAGCAAGTCGAGAGAGGTTATTGCCCAAAACGATCTCAAGTAAACGTTGATGTTGCCCAAAACGATCTCAAGTAAACGTTGGTGCTGCCCAAAACGATCTCAAGTAAAAGCTGGTGCTGCCCAAAACGATCTCAAGTAAACGCTAGAGCTGCCCAAAATGATCTCAAGTAAACCTCGATGCAGTATAAAATGACTCCGGTTAACATCATATTGGGCCGTCGCACCCGCTAGTTGACATCATATTGGGCCGCCGCACCCGCTAGTTGACATTATTTTGGGCTGCCAAACCCGCTGGTTGATATCATATTGGGCGGCCAAACCCGCTGGTTGATATCATATTGGGCGGCCGAACTCGTTGGTTGACATCATATTGGGCGGCCGAACTCGTTGGTTGACATCATATTGGTCCGCCAAACCCACCGGTTGACATTATTTTGGGCCGCCGAACCCGCTAGTTGACATCATTTTGGTCCGCCGCACCCGCCAGACCACCGCACCAACACCGCGTCGCGCCACCCCACACAAGCACAAAAATACCCTAGCCAAACTTGGCTAGGGTATTTTTAACTATGCTTAAGCGTTAGCTTCAGCAGCCTTTTGGGCTTGTTCTTGCTTCAAGAGCTTGTTGTCGTATCTCTTGATGAATGGGTACCAGATGAGGAAGGCGATGATCACGTTGACGATCGCAACTACCGCACCTCTCCAGGAAACCGTAGCAATGTAGCCGCCCAGGCCGACTGGCGTTGGCCATGGTTGTTGCACAATGGTCTTTGGCAAAAAGCCTACAGCGAAGGCTGCGTAAGTGGTCATTGAGCAAACCATTGGTGCACCGATGAATGGAACGAACAAGTTAACGTTATAAACGATTGGCAAACCAAACAGAAGTGGTTCGTTGATGTTGAAGATTGCAGGAACAAGTTCAACCTTACCAATTTCCCGCAATTGAGTTGACTTGGATCTCGTTGCCAGCCAGATGGCCATCCCCAAGGTGGCACCAGAACCACCTAAGATAACGAAGGCGTTTGATGGGTCACCGGCAAAGAAGAGGTGAGCACCCTTAACGTTGGCTGCCATGTTGGACAGGGCAATTGGGGTGTAGAAGGAACTCATGATGTTGGCACCGTGGATACCGAACCACCATAAGAAGTGGATTAAGAAGAAGATAATCAGGACACCCCACCAAGTGTTGGCAATGTTGGCAACGAAGGAGAATGGGATGTAAAGAACGTTGTAGATGTCAGTCCCCATCGCAATGAAGATCATGTCGATGATAACTACGACCAAGGCTACGCAAAGGCCTGGGATCAGTGAGCTGAAGGAGTTGGAAACACCGGCTGGAACAACGTCTGGCATCTTGATTTGCCAGTTGTGCTTGATCGTAAAGCGGTAGATCTGAACGGTCAGCCAAGCCATGACGATGGCGGTAAACAAACCAGATGAACCAATTCTGGTAATCCCAGAAGTAGAAACGGCAATCCCGCCGCCGATGATGTTGTCGGCCTTCAAGGATTGAACGAATTGGATTGACCCGTTAACCATCTTCATTTGTGGCACAGTGATGAACATGGCCATCAAGAACATGAAGACTGCGTTCAATGGGTTAAGGTTCAACTTTTCTTCATTTTGGTAGATCTTGGTGTATGAGTAGGTAAAAGTCCCACCGAAGATCAGGGCCAAGATCCCCATGTTCGCGTTGTAGACAACCGTGAACATGTTGGAGAACTTCCCAAGGGTGTGGGCGTACAGAGTTGCAAAGCCTGGAATTGGGAAGGCTTGAGGCAAAACCGTCAAAATCAAGAAGATTGCCCCAACGATAGTGAACGGAATTACGCCGTAGCCGGCGTCAATAATGGATCTAACGAAGCGAGATCCGGCAAACTTACCAATGCCTTGGGCAAGCTTGTCTTTAAAGGAGACTTTAGAATCAGCCATAATTTGCTCCTCTACTTTCTTATTTCTAACAAATCGCTTATTTTTGATAATTTTGGTAATTATCGATAATCTTCATGTACCGGTCACGGGACTTAGCGATGCTGTCTAGCCGCTTTAAGGCCAAGCCGCAGCAGATAATCCCGGCAAAAAGGAGGGCGAGAACCGCCAGCTTTGAGCTTTGATCGGTCGCAAAAGGATAGATTTTTTTACAGATTGGGGTAAAAAGTGAGACGCCTAGCAAGACGTTCGCACCGATTTGCTCGAATAAAAAGCGCTTCGTGCTTGGAGCCTGGTTGCCGTGCTCATCGAGCTTGTTGATCAGCTCAATCTCCGGCACCAGAGCCAAGATGAACAAGACTAAACTCAGCACCATCCCCCATGTTGCCTTGTAGTTTAAGTCTGCCAAAAGCCAGAACAAGTCAAAGACCATCATGATGGCTACCGTAAAGTGAACTAACAGATAACGCGAAAAATAGAGGTAACGAATGCTTTTGATCTTCTCATTGGGCTTTTGCATCTTGCTTGTGCGTGTCATTTAAATCACCAACCGTAAAAATTCTTAGGCCTTCAAAGTGCCGCTGGCGTACAGTTTTTCGTACAGATCAACCATTTCGCCAGCCAGGTCTCTAAAGGTGATGGCATTCATCAAGTGGTCTTGTGAGTGCACGACCAGCAAGGTCACGTGAGTGTGGTTGCCTTGAGCTTCTTGAGTCAGCATCTTGGTTTGGGAGTTGTGAGCTTCCAAAAGGGACTTGTCGGCATCTGCCAGCTTTTCCCGTGCTTCCTTGATCTTGCCGACCTTGGCGTCGCGAATAGCTTCAAAAGCCAAGCTCTTAGCGTTGCCGCCGTTAGCGATGAGGCCCATCGCTGCCATCAAAGTTTCCTCTTCCCGACTTTGTTGGCTTTCAGCAGCCTTCTTTAAGGTGTCTGACGTATCTTTCAATTCAGCCATAACTTTACTCCCTATAAAAAATTAAGCCATTAAGCTGTCAGCTAATTCCAAAACCTTCTTGCCGTTCATCATGCCGTAGTCTTGCATTGGGATGACTGACAAAGGAATGTTCTTGCCTTCGAGCTTCTTTTCAAAGTCGGCCTTCATGTAGCTGACTTGAGGCCCGAGCAAGACGCAGTCGATCTTTTGAGTAGCAAGCTTTTGGTCAGCTTCTGAAGCTGGGCAAGCAAAGATTTCGTAGTCCTTGCCTTGAGCTTGAGCAGCTTCTTGCATCTTCTTAACGAGTAAGCTGGTGCTCATCCCAGCAGCACAGTTGAGCATAATAGTTTTTTGAGCCATGATATTTATTCCTCCGAAACTTTCAACTCTCTAACTTTGGTTGACGCTTTCATTTTAAAACGCTGTAGGATAAAATGCAAGCGCTTTTCATAAAAAGTGTAGATTATTTTCAAAATGGAGGTAAGCACAGAACTAGAAATGGTGCTAATTGATAACTTTTTAGCTAGTTGTAGAATAATCGACTGGCAATAATTCTACTAGTGCGCGGGCTATAAGATGAAAAAGGTACTAACTTTAGAAAAAAGCTTGCAGAAATTTTCAATGGGCCGTATAATTTTGCTTGTAAGCGATTGCTAAGAAGAAAGCAAGTGTTATCTGCATAATGGAGGCAAATATGTATTCAGCAAAAATGCCAGAAGGATTTTTATGGGGCGGGGCAGTGGCTGCCCACCAATTAGAAGGTGCCTGGAACGTTGACGGCAAGGGGATGAGCGTGGCCGATGTCATGACCGTTGGCTCAGCGACTAAGCCGCGGGAAATCACCGACGGCGTGATTCCGGGCAAGAACTACCCAAACCACGAAGCTATCGACTTCTACCACCACTATAAAGAAGATATCAAGCTTTTGGCCGGCATGGGTTTCAAGGCCTTTAGAACTTCTATTGCTTGGACCAGAATTTTCCCTAATGGGGACGATGCGGAGCCAAATGAAGCTGGCCTCAAGTTCTACGATGACCTTTTTGACGAAATGCACAAGTATGGCATTGAACCAGTCATTACCTTGAGCCACTTTGAAATGCCATTCAACCTGGCCAAAAACTACGGCGGCTTTACCAACCGCAAGGTTATCGACTTCTTCGTCCGTTTTGCTGAAGTTTGCTTCAAGCGCTACAAGAATAAGGTTAAGTACTGGATGACTTTTAACGAAATTGACAACCAGAGTGCTTTTAACAATGACTTCTTGATGGCCACCAACTCCGGCATCCTCTTTAAAGATGGCATGACCGACGAAGACAAGGAAGCGGCCATGTTCCAGGCTGCTCACTACGAATTTGTGGCTAGTGCCTTGGCGGTAAAAATTGGGCACAAGATCAACCCCGACTTCAAGATCGGCCTGATGATCAACTACTCCCCAGTGCGGCCGCTGACGCCAAGCTCAAACGATGCGCTTTTGGCCGACAAGTTCGAGCAGCGCCGCGACTTCTTCAGCGACGTGCAGGTCTTTGGCGAATACCCAAAGGGCGTTGAAGCCTACATTAAGCAGCACGGTTACCGCCCAGACATCACTGACGAAGACCGCGTTGTCTTAAAAGAAGGTACGGTTGACTACGTGGCCTTCTCTTACTACCAAACCACCACGGTTTCTAGTGAAAAAGTGAAGCCAGACGAATTAAGCGACTTGGAAAAGGCTGTTGCCGTTAACCCAACTCTGGAACGGTCTGACTGGGGCTGGGAAATCGACCCAACTGGGATCCGCTTAGCCTTGAACCACTTGACTGACCGCTACCACCTGCCGCTCTTCATCGTTGAAAACGGCCTGGGTGCTTTTGACAAGGTCGAAGATGGCGAAATCCACGACCCATACCGGGTTGACTACCTGAGAAAGCACATCAGCGAAATGGAAAAGGCCGTTGAAATCGATGGCGTCGACCTGATGGGTTACCTGCCATGGGGGCCAATCGACCTGGTATCTGCTGGGACTGGCCAAATGGACAAGCGCTACGGCTTCATCTACGTCAACAAGAATGACGCCGGCGAAGGCGACCTGTCCAGAAAGCCAAAGGACTCATACTACTGGTACAAGAAGGTTATCGCTTCAAACGGCGAAGACCTGGATTAATCTGGCAAAAAGCAGCTTGCACGGGCAGGCTGCTTTTTTGTATGGCTAACTGTTGCCAAAAAAAGGTCAATTTTCAGCTTTATTTAGGCAAAAAAGAACAGTAGAATGTCAATGTAAGCGATTTTTAAGGAGCAAAAAATGACTAAATACCTCAGCATTGACATCGGCGGCACCAACGTTAAATACGCCGAATTAAACGAAAGCGGCGACGTGATCGCCAAGGACAAGGTAAAGACGGAACACAACTTGGATGACTTTTTGGCGGAAATTGACCAGATCGTCGAGAAGTTTCAAGCAGATGGCTTAGGCGGGATCGCTTTTTGCGCGCCCGGCAAGATCGAAGACACGACCATCCGCTTTGGTGGGGCCCTGCCATTTTTAGACGGGGTGGACTTTGCCAAAAGATATGAAAAGCTCGGCTTGCCAGTTGCCGTGATTAACGACGGCAAGGCCAGTGCCCTGGCTGAAAGCTGGCTGGGCAGCCTGCAGGGCGTGAAAAATGGGGCGGCTATCGTCCTGGGCACCGGCGTGGGCGGCGGGATCATCGTGAACGGCCAGCTGCTGGCCGGTGAACACTTCCAGGCGGGCGAGCTCAGCTTTGGGATTCTCAATGTGGACAAGACCGGCTACGACGCCATGGTCGGCTCCTACGGATCAGCTGTGGGGATGATTGAACGGGTGAACCAGGCGATTGGAAACGAGGACACAACCGATGGACTGGCCGCTTTTGACGCCATCAACACGGGTAAGCCGGAAGCGGTAGCGATTTTTAAAAATTACTGCAAGAACGTGGCCTACCTGATCTTGAATGTCCAATCCGTGGTTGACTTAAAGCGGATTGCCATCGGTGGCGGGATTTCTGCTCAGGACGCCGTGATTGATGGGATCAGGGAGGCGATCAATGAGATCCGCGAGGAAAATCCAATCATCAAGATGACCCTGACCCCTCCGGAGATCGTCCGCGCGCAGTTTATGAACACGGCCAACATTTACGGGGCCCTTTACAACCTGCTGCTCAAGGTTGAAGGCTAATGGCAGAAAATTTTAGCCACGAAATCGTCATTCCCACGGATCCGCTTTTTGCCTGGGTCCACATCTTTAAGGACATGACGGGCCCGTTGACCATTGCACCCCATTGGCACGAGGGGATCGAACTTTCTTACACTATCCGGGGGCAAATTGACGAATTCAAGATTAATGGGAAAAAGTTTCAGACGCAGCCCGGGCAGATTCTGGTCGTCAATACCCAGGAACTCCATAGCATCAAGAGCTATTCGCGCAGGCACGACTTGACCTTGTCGATCATTTATCCTTTTTCCGAGATCCACAAGCTCTATCCCGAAATCGCCAGCCAGTTAATTGACATCAATCACCCGGAGAAGTTTGATTCTGGTCAAAAAATGGCCTATCGGGAACTAGGCGGTAAGCTGCTAGAACTGGCTACGGTCTTTGACTCGGACCTGTCGCTAAAAAATGTCCGGGTGACCCGGCTTTTGGTGGAAGTGCTAGAGTTGCTTTTAACCAACTTCACGGCGTCTAAGATCGACAGCCGCCTGGACGCCGGCCGCAAGGCCTACGCCGTGACCCGCCTGCAGCAGATCACCCAGTACGTCAACAACCACTATACAGATAAGTTGAGTTTAAAGGACCTGGCTGAATACTGCGGCGTCAGCAAGGAATATCTCTCCCGCTTTTTCAAAAAGGAGATGGACATGACGGTCGATAGCTATATTAACCTGGTTCGGGCACAGAGCGCCCACCAAGAGCTCCTGGGCCAGCCAAGCATGAGCTTGACCGACCTGGCGCTAAACAGCGGCTTTTCCGGCGTCCGCACCATGAACCGGGCCTTTGCGCGGTTTTATGGGGAAACCGCGTCAGATCTTAAACGAAAAATGTTATAAAAGATCAACCAGCGCCAAAAACTAGCTAAGATGCCACTTTTGGCATCTTTTTTCTTGGTCTAAAATGTGAGCGAATACAGAGATGGAAGGAGAGATACCATGACGAAAGATGAAGTTTTACAAGCAGTGATGACGATGAGAACGGAATGGAAGAAGAGCGATGACGCCCGTGATGCTGGCCTGCCAACCGAAATTCCGGAAGTAGTCCGGCATAACGACATTCAGTACGGGAAAGACCCGAAGTGGAACTTGCTGGATTTGTACATTCCTAATGGCGTGAGCGGCAAGATTCCGGTGATCATCCAGATCCACGGCGGCGGCTGGGTTTACGGCACCAAGGAAACCTACCAGTTCTACGGGCTAGGGCTGGCCAAGCGCGGTTTTGCCTTTGTCAACGCCAACTATTTGCTCGGGCCAGAGAGTACTTTTCCAGAAGAACTGGACCAGGTGAACGAATACGTCCACTGGGTCAGCGACCACGCCGATGAATATAACTTGGACCGGGACAACGTCTTTTTGATCGGGGACTCAGCTGGCGGCCAGATGGCTGAGCAGTACACGGTGGTCTTGACCAATCCAGCCTACCGGGCAAAGCTGGGGTATGAACTGCCAAACCTCCACTTTAGAGCGGTCGCTTTGAACAGCCCAGCCACCTTCATGCTGGACCCAGGGATGGTTGGCGGCGGCACGGCGGCCTACTTCAAGCCGGACGTCATGGCCGATCCGGAAAAGCTGGACCTTCTGAACGTAGAAAAGTACATCACCAGCGACTTTTTGCCAACTTACATCAGCACGGCTAACGAGGACTTCATCCACGACTGCGCGGTGCGGCTGGATGGCTTTTTGCGGGCCAAGGGCGTGGAAGTGGTGGAAAAGTCCTTCGGGGATGCTGACCACCCAGAGCCGCACGTCTTCTTGATCAACCAAAAAGACGACCTGGCACGGCAGTGCAACGACGAAGAGATGGAATTCTTTAAGAAGCATTTTAATCGAAGCTGACCCCTTCGCCTGCCAGCTGGGAAAAAGGCAACTGCAATTGCAGTTTTACTCAACTAAAGCTTGCTTTTTAATAATCCGGTAAAAAGTTTACTCAACCACCAGCCACTTTTTAAGCAAGCCGAAACGATTTTACTCAACTGCCGGCTGTTTTTTAATAATTGGCATAAAATTGACTCAACTACGGCGACTTTTTTAAGAAAGTCCCCTAAAAAAGACTCAACTAACTAATCCTTTTTAATAAAAAGATTTGCAACACACAAAAACGCCAAGCTCACGCATGAGCTTGGCGCTTTCTTTATCCTAAAAGTGCTTGGTCGTTAGCAAATTCTGACCCAGAGGCCTTCTCAAAGAGGTGGAGCAGCTTCTCAACCGTCAGCTGCTTCTTTTCTTCGCCCTTAACATCGACCACGATCTTGCCTTCGTTCATCATGATCAGGCGGTTCCCGTGCTCAATAGCATCCCGCATGTTGTGGGTCACCATCAAGGTGGTCAAGTGGCCTTCTTCAACGATCCGGTCAGTTGCGTTCAGCACCTTTTCGGCCGTCTTAGGGTCTAGAGCCGCGGTGTGTTCGTCGAGCAAAAGCACCTTTGGCTTGACCAAAGTGGCCATGAGCAAGGTCAAAGCCTGACGCTGCCCACCTGACAAAAG
>NZ_JBJFHB010000051.1:19041-31597 GCF_051893255.1 Lactobacillus sp.
TGACCAAAGTGGCCATGAGCAAGGTCAAAGCCTGACGCTGCCCACCTGACAAAAGCCCAACCTTGGCGCTGAGGCGTTGGTCTAAGCCCAGGTCCAGCAGCTGCAGCTTTTCCCGGTAGAACTCTCTTTCCTTTGCGGTCACTTCCCACTTGAGCCCGCGCTTTTTCCCGCGGCGGGCAGCCAGCGCGAGGTTTTCGTCGATCTGCATAGTTGCCGCTGTCCCGGTCATGGGGTCTTGGAAAACGCGGCCGATCAAGGATGCACGCTTAAAATCGGGCAAACCAGTGACGTCCTGGCCATCGATGATGATCGAACCCGTGTCCACTGGCCACACGCCGGCGATGGCGTTCAAGGTCGTGGACTTGCCGGCACCGTTGCCGCCGATGACCGTGACGAAGTCGCCGTCTTCCAAGGTCAGGTTGACCCCGTTCAAGGCGTGCTTTTCCGTAATGGTGCCTGGGTTAAAAGTCTTCGTGATATTCTTCAGTTCCAGCATGGCTAGGCCTCCTTTTTAGACTGCTTGCCAGCCTTGGCAAAAGAGTTCTTGGACTTGCCTCTCAGGTATGGTACCGCCAAGAAGAGGGCAACGATGATGGCCGTAAACAGCTTCATCAGGTTTGGGTTCATCTGCAGCCACAAAATCAGGGTGTAGACGAAGTAGTAGATGACCGCGCCGACAACGACGAAGATCAGGTGGCCAGCGAAGTTAAGCTTTTTGCCAAAAATCGCCTCGCCTAAAACTTCCCCGATGATGACGGCAGCCAAGCCGATAACGATGGAGCCGCGGCCCGCGTTAACGTCGGCAAAGCCGGAGTACTGGGTGGACAAGGCGCCTGCTACGGCAACCAAGCCGTTAGAGAGGGCTAAGCCGACAACCTTCATCCGGTTCACGTTGATCCCTTGGGCCTTGCTCATTTCCTGGTTGGCACCAGTTGCCCGGAGGGCTGAGCCCAGCTCAGTCCCGAAGAACCAGTACATGATGGCGATGATCACGGCTGCCAAGATGAAGCAGACCAGGAGGGACTGGTTGACGTTCAGCCCCGTCATCACTAAGTTGGGCGTTGCGGAGCTGACGGCGGTGTTGGCCTTAAAGTCCATGATCGCCAGGTTGATGGAGTAGAGGGCGTATTGGGTTAAGATCCCGGCTAAGATGGCCGGGATGCCGAACTTGGTGTGCAAAAAGCCAGTCACAAAGCCGGCCAGCAGGCCCGCGACCAGGGCTACTAAAACCGTTACCCAAGGGTTGGCCCCCTTCATGATCATGACCGCAGACACGGCCCCGCCAGTGGCGAAGGTCCCGTCAACCGTCAAGTCGGCGATGTCCAAAATTCTAAAAGTAATGTAGACGCCCAAGGCCATAATGCCCCAGAACAGCCCTTGAGCTGCAGCTGCCGGCAAGCGGCCAGCCAAGTCCGCAAAACTCAGTGATGATAGGTATGCTCCCATGTCAAACTCTTCTTTCTAACAAATCTAGTGGACTAGTTCTTGTAAGCCTTGTAGCCCTTTGGTACCTTGATGCCCAGCTTCTTGCAGATGGTTGGGTTGTATTCCTTAACAGGATTTGCGTAGTATTGGATTGGCATCTTGGAGATCTTCTTTTTGCCAGTTAAAATTTGAACTGCCATCTTACCAGTGGTCTTGCCTAAGCCGTAGTAGTCGATGGACAGGGTCGCCACGCCGCACTTGGACATGATCCCTTCTTCACCGGCAATGATTGGGGTCTTAGCCTTCAAAGCCACGTTGTTGATGGTCTTAGCGCAGGAAGCTGCGGTGTTGTCGGTTGGGATGTAGATGACGTCGCTGTTGCTTGCAGCTTGCTGAGTAACGGAGCTGACGTCGTTAGTGTCAGAGAAAGTGTAAGTCTTAACGGTTAAGCCGTCTTTCTTAGCGTACTTAGCCACTTGTTCGGCTTGGTACTTGGAGTTAGGCTCTGCTGAGCAGTAAAGGATGCCGAGCTTTTTCGCCCTAGGAACGAAGTCCTTGATCATCTTTTCTTGCTTGTCAAGCGGTGCCAAGTCTGAAGTCCCGGAAACATTGCCTCCTACAGTTCCGTTAAATTTCTTCAGGTTCAAGGCAACTTGGTAGTTGGTAACCGCCGTCCCCAAAATTGGAATGGTCTTGGTGGCTGATTCAGCTGCTTGCAGGGATGCAGTAGCGTTGGCCAAGATCAAGTCTTCCTTTTCAGAAGCAAAGTTGGTAGCGATGGTGGTTGCCGTGGATGAGTCGCCTTGAGCGTTTTGCACGTCGAACTTGACGTGGCTCTTGTCTAATTCTTTAGTTACTTCATCCTTGAAGCCTTTGGTGGCCGCGTCCAGCGCCTCGTGCTGCACCAGTTGCAAGATCCCGACCTTGTAAACCTTATTAGAGGATGAAGATGAGGATCCAGTTGATGAGGACGAGGATGAACAGCCGGCCAAGGCCGCTCCCATTGCCAACGTTGCTGCCATAATGCTTAGTGCTTTAATCTTTTTCATAGTTTTCTCCTAACTAAACAAGCCTTGCTCTAGCAGGGCTGTCTGGTTCAGGAGACAGGGATGCTAGAGGCTGCTAAAATTTTTAATGAGTTTATAATAATAGTTCATGGCTTTAATTTTAATAAGACTTTAAGAAAATGTCAAACTTTTTTGAGAGATTTTTGGCAAGGAAAAAGGACACCGCCAATCGGCGGTGTCCTTCAATAAGATAATTGAAAAAAGCCTAGCTTTCTTCTTCGCTGCAGATGGCGATCACGCGCATCTTGTAGCCAAAGGTGTGGTCTTCGGTGACCTTTTCACCGGTGTGGTCGGTGATTACGGCGTCAACGTGGCCGCCCTTAGATACGAATTCATCGATGGCTTCTTTAATTTGGGCAAAGGTGCCTTCAAATACCTTGGTAAATTGCATGGTTGTGTCCTCCTCGCTTTTTTAGTTACTTATATTTTACTACTTATTTAAAGATGTGGTAGGAGGTAATAGAAGTTAGCGCTTGTATAATGGATAGCGATAGTTGAGAGGAGAAAGTTTACCAAGTGGTATGAGTAATTTTATGATTAAATTGTGAAAATTATCTCCCTATATAAAAGTTGATTGCGAATAGAATACGTGCTTAACATTTGTATATTTTTGTAAAAGCCGTCCGCTTTTTAGCATTTTATCAATACATTTCAAATATTTTGCTATTTTTAAAGAGCGTGTAAAAAGTTCATCAAAATAGCACATTTTTTCGAAATTAATCTTTATTTCATCTTGATTTGCGCTATAATGTTGAACAAAGGAAATTAGAAAAAGTGATTTTTATAGGGAAAGGAACCTAGATCATGAAGAACAACCGTTTATTCAAGGAATTAAGTAAGGCTACTGTTGCTGTAAGTTTGCTCGCTGCTGGTACTCCAGTGGTTCAAGCTGCTACTACTGACACTACTAGTGCTAAGACTACCGAAACCACTAAGGCAGCTGACACCACCAAGACCACTACCGACACCAAGGCAGCTGACACTACTAAGACTGCTACCGACACCAAGAAGGCAGAAGACACTAAGACTGCTACCGACACTAAGAAGGCAGAAGACACCAAGACTACTACCGACACTAAGAAGGCAGCCAAGGACACCAAGAAGGTAGCCAAGAAGACCACTAAGAAGGCCAAGAAAGCTGCTAAAAAGGCTAAGAAAGCAACCAAGAAGGCTGCTAAGAAGTCAACTAAGAAAGCTGCTAAGAAGACTACTAAGAAGGTAGCTAAGAAGGCTGCAAAGAAGACTACCAAGAAGGCAGCTAAGGACACCAAGGCCGCAACTAAGACTACTAAGAAGGCAGCTAAGGACACCAAGGCCGCAACTAAGACTACCAAGAAGGCAGCTAAGGACACCAAGGCCGCAACTAAGACTACTAAGAAGGCAGCCAAGGACACCAAGAAAGCAGCTAAGACTACTAAGAAGGCTGTAAAGAAGACTGCTAAGGCTAGTAAGAAAGCCGCTAAAAAGGCACAAAAGACCGCTAAAAAAGCAGCTGCTAAGACCGTAAAGAAGACTACTAAGACTGCAGCTAAGGATGCAAGCAAGACTTCATCATCAACTGAAGCAGCTAAGTAATTCCATCATTACATTAGACAAAAAGAGAGCTACGAAAGTAGCTCTCTTTTTTATGTATTAACAAAAATTCCCAAAAAGTAGCAACTGGAAAAAATAATATCCCTATTTGGCGCAACCAGATGAAAAAACATCCCAAAAAGTAGCAACTAATGATTATAAGTAGGCGAATCTTGGATAAATCATCAAAAAATGAGTGGAATTTAGTAGGAAGTAATTCTTTTTTGAGGAAATTTTCTATAAAAATGGCCGAAATACCACTATTTAACTGTTAGTATTGATTTAGTTGCGCCAAAATGGGATTTCTGTAACTGTAGTTGCTACTTTTTGGGAATTTTCTACAAGAGGTTGCTACTTTTTGGGATTTTTCAAAAATCCCTGCCCAGCACCAAGCAAAAAAGTGAGCCACATGGCTCACTTTTTCAATCTTCATTAACTTGATCAAAAATATACTTGTTGAAGTCATCCAAGCACTCCTCAAGAGATAAGCTGGTTGGCTTTAAGTTGATCACGATGTGGCTCAGCCCTTGCTGGCGCTGCTTTTTCCAAAAGGCAGCCAAAGACCGTGCGCCGCCTCGCAGGTAAATCCGGTTAAACAGCCGGCATGGCGCATCTGGATCCGGCAAGAGCTCCACGAAATTTTGGTAGCCGAAGGGATGCCAGTTGCCATCTTCGTTGAGGTCACTCAGCTTGGCTACAACCTTGCTAGTCTCGTTTTCGTCGATCCCGTGCCAGATCCAAGCGTCTGGTTCGTTAGCCAGCCACTCCAGCTCCTGCCGGCAGCGGCCAATGGCCACCATCGGAATTGGGTATTCGCTATCCGGCTTTGGCACCAGGTTCAGGGTGCCGTTTAGTTTGTCATAGTACTGGCCGCTAAAGTGGGGGTGGTCCGGCTTCGTCAATAAGGTCCTGGTTAATTCCCAGCCTTCTCTAAAAATGTCGCTCCGCTGGCGCCAGTCCCGGCCAAAGGCCATGAACTCGTTCTTTCGGTCGCCGCTGACCAGCCCCAGCAAAAAGCGATGGTGGCTCATCTGGTCGATCGAAGCCGCCAGCTGGGCGATGTGGATCGGGCTGCGCTCTGGCAGGATCAGCCCAGCTGACCCCAGGGCAATATTGCTGGTTTCAATGGCTAGCGCCCCTAAAACAGCGGAAGGGTCCAGCCCTTGTCCCACGTCGCCAAAGTAGGGGTCGTAAAAGGGCACGTCCCGGATCCACAGGGCGTCAAAGCCGGCCTGCTCAGCCTTTTGAGCGTTGGCGATCAGGTCAGCCGCGTCCGGGATCGGCGTGTTGGGGTAGCCCTTAAACGGTGCTACCAGGCCAAAGGACAGCTTATTTTTTTGAAAAAGCTTGCTAAAAGTTGGGTGCTGGGCCAGTTTAGCTGGTAAATCGCGGTCATCCTTTTTCCCTTGGGCGTCAGCGAAGAGGCTACTATTGTCTTGCCCCAAGATCTGCAAATTTGGCACGTTTAGTTTTTCATCTTTATCCATAAAAATCCCCCTATTTAGATTAGTTCATCAGCGTGATGCCCATGAAAATCAAGGGACCATAGCGCTGGTTGATTGAATATTTGACATCGCAGTAAACGGGAATGACCCGGGCGTCGAGCGTCAAGATGTGACCATCAGAGTGGAAACGCTCGTCGTCTTCAGCATATTTGATAAAGTCGGAGTACTCTTCTTCCAGCCGCTCCCGGTCAGCCGGGGCGATCAGGTTCAGCAGGGAATTGTCGTAGTGCTCGTAGAAGTCGCTGTAGAGCTCGCAGCCAAAGAGGTCCAGCAGGCTCTTGTTGACAAAAATAATTTCGCCATTTTCGATGCGGAGTACCATGAGCGGAATTGGGTCGCCGGCCGCCAAGGCCCGCAGGCCCAGGCCCAGCTGGTTATGATACTTGTTTTTAGAAATGGACGAGCTGTAACTGGCGAAGCTGTTCTTGCCGGCAATCTTGACTTCATATAAGGCTGCGTCGGCGTACTTGATGGCTTCCTCGTAGTCCTTGGCCTGGCCCGGGAATTCGCTGTAGCCCATGGAAATGGAAAAAGGAATCTCCTTATCGTCCATGACGATTCGCTGCCGCATCTTGGACATGCGCTCGATAGCGTTTTGGCAATTTTCCATCTTGTCTGGCATGGCGACGACGAATTCGTCCCCGCCGTTTCTGCCAATGATGGAATTAGGGCCAAAGTTGGCGCGCAGGTTCTTGGTCAGTTCCACCAAGACGCCGTCGCCGGCCTGGTGGCCAAAGACGTCATTGATGGACTTGAAGTCGTCGATGTCCAGCATGACAACGGTGGTTTCTTGCCCCTTTTTGCCGAGGTCTTGCAAGGCTAGGTCAAAGCCCTGCCGGTTGAGAGCCTGGGTCAGGGGATCAAGGCCTGCTTCTTCTTTTAAGAGCCGGTTGGCGATCAAGCGGCTGACGGCCCAGGTAACCAAGTAGAGGATGACCAAGTCAAAAATCAGGATGTAGCCGACAACGAGGTTGCCGCGCATGTAGTTCCAGCCAGCTTTTGGAGAAAGCGATAGGCGCCAGGTTGCCTGGCCATCTGTTTTAAAGGTTAAAGTTAGCGGTTCATCGAGATTTTTTCCGCTTGTCATGACGGTGACGTACTTCTTGTTGAGCGGTGAAACCTGCTTCTCTAAGCGGTAATTGTAGCTGGCGGAGCGGAGATTTTTATCAGTGCTGGTAAAAATCTGCGGAACCTTGATGATGGCGATGGAGAAGCCCCAGAATTTCTTTTTGATAAAAATAGGCGTCCGGATAATGATGCCCTTGCCGCCTTGCTTGAGCTGGGTTGGGCCCTGGATGACCGTGGTCTTGTGCGTGATCGCGTACTTGGCCAAGGGAGCACGAGCCGGGTCGCGGAGCAGGTCGATCTTGCCAGCTTCGTTGCCCTTTAAAGGATAGACGTAGGTGACCTTGCCGGCCGGCGCCAGTTGCAAGGCGCGGATCGCGGAATTATTTTTTAAAAGGTCAGCGGAAGTTTCATTAAAATTTGTCACCTTGCCATCGTGAGAGAGGACGACCTCTTTCAGGGTGGTGGTCAGGGACAGGGAATTTTTCATTTCCTCATTCAGAATGCGGGAGAAATTGTTGGCTAAGCTTTCGGCGTGATGGCGCTCGATGCTTCTTTGCTTATTTTGAACGTAGTCGAGAAAGCTTAGGTTAAAAATCAGCAGCAGAATTACGGCGACGATGATCAGGCCGTAGTCGCGGTGATTGGCTTTTTTGAACAGTTTGAACATAGTACACCTTGCTTTTTTGTAATAAGGTCATTCATATAATAATAATTATATCATTTTAAGCGTGAGATAATTACAAAAGATGGGAATTTCTACGGTTGTTTTCTAATAAAAAAATTACAGTTATATAATTAATTTAGAAAAAAAACTTTTCCTATCTTCATTATAAAGCCTTTGCCAGTGAAATAACATAAGAAAAAACAAATAGAACTTACTATAGATTTACCTATTATCTTAATAATAAAAAAGGCTTGGTTAAGCGATTGCATCGACCTGTGGCGGTGATAGTCTGTAAATAATAAACTGCTAATAATCAAAAAGCGGATTGAAGAGAAAAAGCACTTTTTTGATTTTATCGACAAAAAGGTGCATAAAAAATGGTTAAATTCATAAAATCTATTGCATTCATATGAAAACGGTCTTAGAATATAGATAACACGGGTAAGCGGTTACCTGGTTATCTATATACACAATTACTTTTGTGTTTTTCACTAACTTTAGCGTGCAAAATCCTTTGATTTTATAGGGGAGGAGCGCGCCTTTTTTACTTTTTTGCGTTAAAATCATTATCCAGCATTTTTGTAATCTATTATTTGTAATATCGCAATCAACGAAAGGAGGTAAAAATATGAAAATTACGTTAACAGTTAAAGCCCATATTACGGTAGCTAGTGACAAGGACGCCAGATCTCTAGTGACTTCGATGGAAGCCTATAGACTTGGATGTAATTTAACCTCTCAATACGTTTTTGCCCATGATTTTGAACTCCGTAGAAATAAATTACAAAAAGCACTATACAATGACCTTCGTGCACAGTTTGCCTTGAAATCTCAGATGGCTATTTCTGTTATACGTACTACCGTTGCTAGATACCAGGCATTGGGTGCTCAGATAAAAAAGCGCCCCTTCCGTTATTATACTGGCAAGAAAGATCCTGTCACCGGCAAGAATATCTTGAATTCTATTCCTCGTGATCTTACTTGGCTTTGGAGTCCTATATCTTTTAAGCGCCCACAGTTAGATTTAGTAAGAGGTCGCGATTACTCTTTTAAAAAGAACGGTGCTGTTGTCTCCCTAAACACGCTAGATGGTCGCATTGAGTGTGGTATTTCCATGCCTGGTTTTGAAAAGTTCTTGGATGGCTCTTGGAAATTTGGTACCGCTAAGGTTCTAAAATCAAGCAATCATTGGTTTCTATATATTAGCATGACCAAGGAAATTTTAAATTACGATTTTAGCCAAATTAAGCATGTTGTTGGTATTGACCGTGGATTACGTCAGATCGTCACCTGTTATAATGAATGTGGCAAAAGCCTATTCCATAGAGGTAAGGAAGTCGCGAATAAACGCCAGCACTATAAAGAGTTAAGACGTCATCTCAAGATTAAGAATACTAGAAACTCTAGGCGTCGTCTCCGTAAATTTGGTAATCGAGAGCACCGTTGGATGAGTGATTACAATCATTGCTTGTCTAAGACACTCGTTGAACATTATGGATCGAATACGCTTTTTGTACTCGAAGATTTGTCTAACGTTATTTGTAATACCGTTTATAATCGAAAAAAAGAGGACCGCTATGAGCATCACTCTTGGTCTTTCTACGACCTTGAGCAGAAGCTAACTTACAAGGCACATTTAGCAGGCAGTGAGGTAGTCGAAGTAGACGCTCATTACACTAGCCAACGCTGTCCAAAGTGTGGGCGAATCAACAGGAACAATCGTAAGCACGATTTACACCTGTATATCTGCGACAGATGCGGCTACCGCTCAAATGATGACCGTATTGGTGCGATGAACATCCAAAACCTTGGTGCCTTGTATGTTGGTGGGTTGCTCAATCCGTCATACCGCAATGAATGCAAAACTAAGAAAACAAATTAGTTTAGTACGTATACGTGCTAAACCGCCGTACCCTAATCAACGTGCGGAAGCGTTGAGAGGCGCTTGAGAAGCTGCAACGTAAAAGCCTTTGGGCTTTTGACTATGGGAGAACGGTATTCTTCAGAATACTGCTTGCTTGGACCAGGCCAGTTAGCGCAAACCTTCGACTTTAGTCGGGAGTAGTTGATTTGGAGATATTTAATAGCTGTTCTTTGTTTACACCTTTTATTTACGGCTATTCTCAACTGGACACCTCGTTTCTGTAACGGGACGTCCTTTATTTTATGTAAAACTGCTAATTTTTTGATAATTGTTATGCAGGTTAACTAAATCATTTTTTGCAAGTGCTATAATATATAAGATTAGGAGGAGCAGGCCATTACGCTTGCCCTTATAAATAAGGAAATAACAAACTAAGTGAGGTAATAATATGGCAAAAATCGGTGTTTTGGGAGCAGGTACTTGGGGCATGGCGTTGGCGCGGATGCTCAGCAATTCTGGTCATGAAGTAACCGTTTGGTCTGCTCTGCCACAAGAAGTCGACGAACTCTCAACTACTCGTCGCCAAAAGAACTTGCCAGGTATGGTTATTCCTGACGCGATCAAGTTTACTAAAAATGTTGAAGAAGCTTGCGAAGACAAGGACATCATCCTCTTCGCCGTACCAAGCGTCTTTGTAAGATCAACCGCTAAGACTGCTGCACCATTTATTCCAGACGGCCAAATCATCGTTGACGTTGCTAAGGGGATCGAACCTGACACCCTCTTGACTTTGACGGAAGTTATCGCTGACGAATTGAAAAAAGACGGCAAGCACGACAACGTTCACTACGTTGCCTTGTCTGGTCCAACCCACGCTGAAGAAGTAGCCAAGGACCTGCCAACTACCATCGTTTCCGCTTGCGAAGATAAGGAAGTTGCTGAAAAGGTTCAAGACATCTTCATGAACCAAAACATGCGCGTTTACACCAACTCTGACCGCCTGGGCGTTGAACTTTGCGGTGCTTTGAAGAACGTCATCGCTTTGGCTAGCGGGATCTGCTCTGGCCTAGGCTACGGCGACAACATGCGTGCAGCCTTGATCATCCGCGGGATGGCTGAAATCAAGCGTCTGGGCTTGAAGATGGGCGGCAAGGAAGCTTCCTTTGACGGCTTGGCCGGCATGGGCGACTTGATCGTTACTGCCACCAGTAAGGAAAGCCGGAACAACAATGCCGGCTACCTGATCGGCCAAGGCAAGACTGCAGAAGAAGCCAAGAAGGAAGTTGGCATGGTCGTTGAAGGCATCAACGCCATCCCAGCTGCCCTGGAACTGGCTAAGAAGTACGACGTCGAAATGCCAATCGTCTTCGCCGTTGACGCTGTGGTCAACCACGGTGCTGACCCAAGAGAGACCATCATTTCCTTGATGAACCGGGAAAAGAAGTCCGAAATGGTCATCTAATTTTTGACTAAAATAAAAAAGCCTTTTATAAGACCTGCATCGCTTGATGTGGGTCTTTTTGCTTAGAATTTTTTAAAAGAAAAATTCATAAACATTTCATTTTTGCCTTAAAATGTGATATTCTTTGAGTAGCACGTTAGGCGGTGAGAACGAATGAATATGGGAAGAAACATGGTTGGCAAGTATTTGCGGGTACTGAGAAAGAAGTACGGCATTAGCCAGAAGGAATTAGCTTTAGAAATGAATGTTTCCAAGCAGACCATCTCCAACTGGGAAGTGGGACGCAAATTGCCCCGGATGAAGGCCGTTGAGAAGCTGGCTAAGTTGTACGGCGTGCCCAAGGCTAGCATTATGGCCGGGCGGCCAATCGAAGATTTGAAGGATGATGTTGAAGCAGCTGATCCTCAAGTGCAGCGGGTGATTGACTTGACCGAGCAGGGCCTGCGCCTGACCTACCAGGGCCACCAGGTGCCGCAAGAATATATTGAAATCATTGAAAAGTTGATGCGATCTGACATGGCTGAACATCGCTAGGCAGGGAAAGACCCTGCCTTTTTTCTTTGATTGTTGTATAATGAAAGGGATTTCTTGAAACTGTTGCAATAGTTTTTGTAGTAAATGGAGGAGCAAAAATGAAAGAGCGAAATTGGCTAACTTGGCTGACGGTTTTGTCGCTAGTTGTCGGCTTCGTGGCCATGGGGACCGGGCTTTGGCTTAGCTATGAAGCGGTCCGGGTCAGCCGGGCCAAGGACAAGGTTGATGAAGAATTATACGTAACGCAGAAACAGAGCCAGGCGACGGAGGCGAGCTTGAAGAGGCAGAATAGCAAGTTATTGCAGGCAAATTCTTCTTTGAAAAGTGCCAATAATCAGCTGAAAAACAGCAATGCTGGCTTAAAGAACGCGGCTCAGAACCTGCCGGAAAAGGGTGAAGCTGCCGGGATGGACCTGTGGCATACAGCCAAGCCAACGGGGAAGAAGTACCGGAAATTTGTCAACGCTGCTAAAAAGAAAGGAAGGCAGACGCTTTTTGTTAAAGTGGACAATGAAACGGGGCAGGCTGAGCACAACTTGTTGATTTTAGCCATTCCAAGTGCTTCCGAAGTGACTTTGGGCAATTTGACTAGCTTTTTCCCGGTGAACGGAGCCAAGCCTCAGTATGCCTACATTAAGGAGGTTCCAGCTGGGAGCAGCACAACTTATTTGAATCTGACCAATAGTAACGTAAGCCTGGCCTTCTTTTTTGAAAACAGCCAGGGCAACTACTGGTTTAAAGGCAGCCGGGGGCGGCTGGACAAGGTGGGGAGCTACAGCCATTTTGCCAAGACGCTCAGCCAGATTGGTTTAAATGCTGGCAAGCTGAAAGTGGCGAAAATTAAAAAGCAGTAGAAATAAATATCGAAAAAAGCAGAGCAACAGAAAAGAGGAGTCTTGACCAAGCGTCAAGGCTCCTCTTTCTCAATAGTGATATATAAAAGGGGAAGGCATATGATTGGTGTGCACTATAAAAAAGGAATCAGCACAATTGCAATATGGTTAAGTCTAAGAAAAAGAACAGATCATATGCCAGTAGTATGTGTATATGTTGAAACTATACAAAAAGATATAATGTGTGTAAAAAATGCAATAAGAAAAGAGTATGACGGCAACTAACGTGCTAAAGGGATCGACTGATCAGTTTAGACGCGATTTGCATAGACTAGGCAGATGCCTAAGTAACCGTGCCAATATTTTACCAGTCCGCAAGTTGCCTAGCGGCCTGGCTAGGAAAGGTAGGCTAAATCTTTTCTTACCTTTTCCTAATCGTTATCTTACACCCGGCAAAAGTGGGGATGCAAGAAATATGCTTTGAGGGCGGGAATGAAAAGGGTTAATTTTGCTTACATTTAGCCAAAGTATAACTTAAATCTAATTAAAGTACACAGCATAT
>NZ_JBJFHB010000052.1:0-24029 GCF_051893255.1 Lactobacillus sp.
CCACTCAACAAAGTAGTATTCTTGTTGTTCGTAGCGGTGCTTACCTGGTAACTTGGCTTAGTAGCAGTGTTGGTAGAAGCTGTCTTATTAGCTACTGGCGTAATTACTGCGGAAGGCTTCTTTTCACCAGTTGGAGCCGTCTTAGTACCAGTCTGAGTTTGCTTCTTAGCGTTTTCCTCTTCAGCCTTTTTAACAGCTTCTTCCATTGCTAAACGAGCTTGAGCAGTCTTGAGCGCACTAACTGCTTGATCGTACTTAGCTTGAGCTGCTTGTTCAGCTGCCTTTGCGGCTGCTAAAGTTTCATCTGCCTTAGTTTGATCTACCTTGGCAGTTGCTAAAGCGGCTTTAGCGGCAGACAGCTCAGCGTTAGCTTTTGCCAAGTTTTCTTGAGAATTGGTTAAGGCATCAAGATGATCTTGTGCTTGCGTGACAGCCTTCTTGGCATCTTCTACTTGTTGCTTTGCCTTAGCTTGATTATCTTGTGCAACGACTACTGCTTGGTTAGCTTTTGCTAAATCAGCTTGAGCCTGCTTCAAGGACGCTTGCAATGATGCTAATGCAGCTTGAGCTGTTTCTAGACTCTTTGCAGTCGTATTTGCAACTGCCTTCTTTGCTTCCTCATTTTGCATAGCAGTAGCAACTGCCTGATCAGCCTTAGTCTTCTCAGTCTGAGCATTGGCCAGGCTTGCTTGAGCGGTAGCTAAAGCTGTCTTTGCATTTTCATAATCTGACTTTGCGTTAACAGCCGCTTGTTCAGCGTTCTTTTGACTGGCAGTAGCATTCTGCAAGTTGGCTTGTGCTTGCTTTGATGCTTCTTTAGCGGCATTCAACTTCACAGATAATGAAGCCAGCTTAGCCTTTTCAGTGCCAGCTGCATCTTGAGCCGCCTTTAGAGTAGCTGGCGTTACGCTATCACTCAGCTTAAAGCTTGGATCAAGCTTTTGTAATTCTTGCTTAGCACCTTGAAGTTCGTTCTTAGCGGCAAGAGTAGTAGCTTGCGCTGATTGGTAGTCAGTGTTAGCCGCTTGAGAAGCAGCTAAAGCAGCGGCTTCCGCATCCTGAGCCTTCTTAGTTTCGTTCCGTGCGGTTTCAGTAGCAGCTTGGGCTGATTCTAATGCAGTTTGAGCCGCTTCAACATCAGCTTTAGCTTTTTCTTCGGAAACTGGACCGTTTCTCAATTCTGTTAGTTTTGCTTCTGCTTGATCCTTAACAGTCTTAGCATTGTCACGTTCTTGAGCAGCTGCATCAGATTTCTGTTGAGCAGCTTGTTGCTCGCTAGTAGCAGTATCTAGCGCACTCTTAGCTTCAGCAACAGCTTGTTCAAGCTTAGCCTGTGCATTTGCGGCAGCTTCCGCATTGCTAATAAGACCACGGAAGTAATCAGTAGTACCCGTAAGAACAGGTTGGCCATTGATAGTTGATGGAACATCGTAAGTCATGCCGAGTGCGGCAGTAGCAGTATCACCAATCCAGCCAAAGCCGGCATAGGCCACATTGCCCATCATGTTTAAATAGTGACCGGTATTAAAGTATAGAGTGCCGTCTAGATCAAAACTATTCGTAAAACCTTCGCCATCAACCCAGTATGCCCCCTTAGAATCTGGGTGAGCGGCCATCCAGCTGTCATAAGTTGATTTTTCTGCCATCCAACCTGCGTTTGGATCAGGGTATCCCCAAGAAAGATTACGGGTAGTAGCAATTGCAATATCACTGTGGCCCACTGAACCAGCGTAAGGTGAGTTAAGATCAGCTTCGACAGCCTGATCAGCCAGCAGGTAGCCAGCAACCTTTAATTCAGGGATTCCAGCCTTACGGCGGTATTCATTTACACCATCAATAAAGTTAAGGGCTTGCTTGATGTTTTCATAAGTTGCGGCATTACCGGTAATAGTGTAATTAGGATATGCTTCCTTAGCAGCAGCTAATTGTTCTGAGTAAACGCCATTTGAGATCTTATCTAAGAACTGTTCAGCAGTCATGACATTCTTGGCATTATCTTCGGCTGCTTGTTTTGCCTTGTTGTAGGCATCAGTTGCCTGCTTTAATTTATTGTTTGCAGTCTGCAAGTTTTCTGCGGCTTCGTTAGCTGCTGCATTCTTATTATTGTAATTGTCAGTTGCCGTGTTGACCGCTTCTTCAGCTTTTTCAAAGCCATTAAGAACGTCTTTTGCGTCTTCAAGGGTCTTTTCGGCACTAGATTGCTTCTGTTCAGCTGCAGTTTGGTTAGCTTGTGCATCAGCTGTTTGCTTCTTAGCTTGTTCAAGCTTGTCTGCCGCTTGCTCAGCAGCTGACTTCTTTTCGCTTTCAGCCTTTTCTGCTTCGGATACCTTATCTTGAGCATCGGAAACGCTCTTAGTTGCGTTAGCAACTTGGTCGGCTTTCTGAGTTTGGCTCGCTTGCTTGTCATAAGCTGATTGAGCTTGGCTTTCTTCTAACGCCTTAGCATCTGCTTCTTTTTGAGCTTGCTCAGTTTCTGGCTTTGCCTTGTCAGCGGCTTGGTCAGCTTTAGTTTGAGCATCCTTTGTCGTTTCAACTTGCTGTTCAGCATCACTAACTTGTTTTTCCGCACTATTTACTTTGTTTTGTGCGTTAGTTTGGTCAGCAACTGCTTGCTTAGTGGCATCTTGTGCCTTTTGATAATCACTTTGAGCTTGAGAATTAGCAGCTTCAGCTTTGTCAGTTGTTGACTGTTGCTTATCTACTTGGCTTTGTTGATCAGCAGTCTTTGCCTTTTCGGTATTGGCTGCTGATTGAGCATCGTTGACAGCGGATGATGCCTTGGAGTAATTATCTTCTGCTTGCTTCTCTGATGCTTGTGCTTTTTCCAAATTGCTTTGGACATTGTTCTTTGCTTCTGGTGTTGCTTCTTCAGCAGCCTTTTGAGCCGTTTCAGCTGCTTGTTGCGCTTGGTCAGCCTTGCCCTGCGCTTCGCTTACGGCCTTTGCAGCAGCATCTGAGGCGTTTTGTGCTTTAGCAGTTTCAGCCTTAGCATTTTGCAAATCTGATTCAGCGCTCGCCTTGTTAGCTTCTGCAGTATTCACGGCTTCTTGTATCGTGGTGTTCTGTGCAGGAGTTGCGGTTTGTGTATTAGATACAGTATCTGCCTTAACCGGCGTAGCTTGTCCATTAACAGTTAACACAGCACCTGCCAAAGCGGCAGTAGTAATGATTGCTTCTTTCTTCATATTTTTTCCTCAATTTCTATACAATTACTGTTTCCGTTTACATTCTATCACATTTACTAAGTATAAGAGATTCTTTTTAGTAAAATCTAGTTACTAAAAAAGAAAAAACAGCCACCGAGATATACTCAGTGGCTGTTTCCAATCCATGCCGATAATTACTGGCTACTTGCCCTTGCCGCCTTGGTTGGCACTGTTATTAGGGTTGCATTGGTTAGCGTGATTGTCTTGCGCTGCCTGGTGAGCAGCGTTATTTGGAGTGCCTTGGTTGGCGTGGTGATCCATTTGACTTTGGCTGTGGTTATTACCTGATACTTTTGACATGATTATAATTCTCCTTTTAATCTTGAAAAAACGTTATTTACGGCTTCCACGTAGACCACATAGGAGGAAATATCTTTTGATTGATTTTTCAGGTACCCATTTTTCAATTTTAGATATTCATTGCGTAATTCATTCCATTGCTTGGCTTCTTGGATCTTTTTAGCTCGAGCCTCGGTATTTTTGGAATCAAAGACTTCATTCCAAACAAAGCGATCAGGATCATCTTTTTTCAAATGAATCAAACGTAATGCCTGACCCTTTTTCTGCCAAATAATCCCGAGATCTAGTCCAAAAGGCTCTTCACCATGAAAGCGAGCAGGGAAGAAATACGTGATCGGTGCGGTGGAATCCTTGCCATGAGAATCATGTACTGAACTATTGTCATGAATAATCTTGTCTAGCTCGACTCTTACAGTATCCTTCAGTTTCTTTGGATCTTGCTCAAAGTCTTCGGGCATGGATTTTAGGACAAGATTGTAATCTAGGTCAAAAGGCTCATTACCATTGCGGGTGACCAGAGCCTTTGAGCCACTGCCAATCAGGGAAGATTGAACTTTTAGCTGATACTTATCCTGCAAGACTTTTTTGAGCTGAGACAGATATTCATTGCAGCGCGCTTTATAGATCTTTACAGTTTTCTTTGATACGTATTCGTACATGATTTTCTCCTTTCGCCCCAAGCCGTCCATCTAGCTGTGCACCGCTAAATCGTTATAGAATAGCAGAAGCAAGGCATCCTTGTCAAGTTTTTTTAAAAAAAGCCGCGAGCCAGCATCCCTGCTTAGTTCACGGCTATTTTTTATTTAGCAATAACAGAAAATCCCAAAGTTTTGGTCGTCGTCCCGTCTGGATAGGTGATTTCAATGTACGTGTTATATGTGCCTTCTTCGTCTAGATTATCTTGATTTTCTAGATCTCCCATTAAATGAATTACAGTACCATTAGGTAGGTTATTTACATTATTTAAGAATTGATTTGGATCAATCAGTTTTTCCTCAGATTTATTACTATCCCAATCCTGTAGCGCCGTCCCCGTGTCAAAGGTAAAACTTAATGCCTTCAAACTCGGATGGTAAACCTGGTTATCTGGCTGCTGAACCATGATCGTAAATTGCTTGCTGACCCTAGTTGACCCATCTGGGTAAAAAGCTTTGACGTAGTAGCTACGAGTCCCCGGTTCAGACGTATCTGGGTCATTAGCCAGCACGTTACCATCTGCCCGGCAGTATTCAAAGTCAGTTGTATCCTGAGTGACCAACGCAGGATCGTTAGGCAAGGTCCCAGGCGCATTCGTTACGATGTCTTTCCGTATATCAATCTCACCGTTATACGGCACCGTAATATTTTTTACGTCAAACGGATACTTCTCAGCCTGCAACTGCGGCACTTCAAAGCTAACCGTACCAACGATTTCACTTGAGCCATCCTGGTACTCAGCCTTAATTCGGCTGGTGTGCATCCCTGACTTTTCGGTATCGACTTTATCTAAAAACTCATAATCCGTGTCATAAGGCATTGCCGACGCGTTCGTGATGTACTTTTTGGCATCATATGATGAAAAGTATTCATCCCACTTCAGCTTAACCACTTGCCTAGTTACTTGTGGCTGGTACTTTTGTGCCATCGTCAGCTTGACGACCTTCTTCGGCGTCTTTTTGACTACTTTCTTAATCGGCTTTTTGACAACTTTCTTAGTTGTTTTCTTGGTAGGCTTTTTGACAGTCTTTTTAGCCAGCTTTTTCACGGTCTTCTTTTTCGCAACTTTCTTCTTAGCCGCCACATTCTTAAACCACTTGGTCTTCTCGCTGGCGGCCACGAAGTAAAAGGTCCGCTTGGTCGCCTTGTACTTGCTGCTCTTCACGATCCAGCCGCCACCCGTGCTCATGAACCACTGGGAGTGATAAAGCGTAGTCCCTTTCTTGATGTAGCCGGCCTTAGAAAAATAATTGTTTGCCTCGCAAGTACCGGTCTTGACCTTCCAGACCTTCATTTTCTTGGTCGTAACCGCCTTTTGCTTGGCGCTAATTCCATACTCAATCCCGCTTAAATACCGCGTTTTAGCGCTAACCGGCGTCCCAATTGCTAAAAAGCTGGCGCCGACTGCCGCCATCATCACTAATTTCCTAACTTTCATTTTTTGCCTCTTTCTTACTTGCTAGCACAACACCCTAGCCAAAGTCATTTTCCACTATCCAAGATAGCACAAGGCAAAAAGAAAAGGTCGCCTTCAAGGCGACCTTTTCTACTTTTTCATATCGATGATAATGCGGATTGCGAAACTTAGAGCGATCAAGACGCAGGCCCCGATGAAGCCCAGCATGATCATGCCGGCATTTTGATCTGGAATAATAAACAAATTGAACGGCCTTCTTTCTTTTTGAACTTTTGATTTAGCTTTTTGGCTTTACAATTTAACCGCGGAGGTTGACACGACGCCGTTTGTACTAGTATTTGTGCTTTTCACCTTCCGGTACTGCACGTGGTAAAAAGTCATTCCCGACTCATTTTTGAAATTAATGGCGGAAGTCAGTTTTGCAGGAATTTCACCAACAGCCTGATATTTGCCATACTTTTTGGGTACATCTTTTAAGGAAAAATATTTCGCAGTACTATCCTGATTTGTGGTCCCATCAACCGTATCCGCCGTCATCCGGTAAATTTCCTTACCAGACTCTTGATCGGACCCAGTTACAATCAGCTTCTGCCGGGAGTAGACGGTCAGGCTTTTGCTCTTTTTTCCAGCAGCGTCGAGTGCCTTCCGCTCACTAACCAGGGATTCACTAGACATGATGCCGCAATCGCCATTGGTCCAGCTGATCTTGTGATCAAAGTTGATGGTGTGATTGGCTGCGGCTGCTGGCTTGGCCAAGGCAAGGGAAAGACATAAAACTATAAGTCCAACGAGTATTTGAACGAAATGCTTCTTATTCTTCATCTTCCCCTCCTTATCATAGTAATAATTTCTTGCTAGCTAAATTATAACATATGTTAGTAGTAATTTTATAATTATTTTTAGACTATATTTGTAAAAATGCTGTAACTTTATTTCAAAAAAGAAAAAAGGCCGCTATCAAGCGACTTTTTGACTAATTATTCTGCTTATTCTACCGTAACCGTGATCTTGCCACTTAAGCGAACTGACCCATCGGTGTAAACAGCTTTGATGTGGTACTCATAGCTCCCAGCTTTGGACGTGTCAGGTCCAGCAACTACCGTGCCATCTTCCTTGCAGAAGTAGAACTTTGCAGCATTGGCTGGGATTGTGCTGTCGGTGACGATATCTTTTTCAATATCGATTTTGCCATTAACAGGCACCGTCAAGTCTTGAACAAAGTATGCGTACTTCACAGCGAGGGCTTCTGGCACCTGGAAGGTCACTGAACCTACAACTTCACTAGAGCCATCCGTGTAGTAGGCCTTGATTGGACTGACATGCTTGCCGCTTTGGTAAGTATCAACCCACTTTTCAAATTGGTAGTAAGTACCAGATGGCATTTTAGTAACATTAGTAATGTAATTCTTAGCATCGCTAAAGGCAAAAGCCCCGCCCCAAGTTAACTTAGCGACACCAGACTTTTCCCTTGGCTGGTACTTTTGGGCCAAGGTCTGCTTCTTGGCAGTCATCTTCTTCACTGTCTTCTTGGTTGTCTTCTTTGTAGTTGTTTTTACAACTTTTTTGGCAGTTTTCTTACTAGTCTTTGCTGTTTTAGCAGTCTTTTTTACAGTTGATTTCTTAGTTGACTTAGTAGACTTTTTTGACTTCTTTGCACTTTTCTTGCTAGTCCTCTTAGCCTTGGTGGTCTTAGCTGACTTCTTGGCAGTTTTCTTAGCAGCTAAGACATAAGCGGTATCGCTTGTACTCAACAGCGGTTCAGCACTAATGGCTAGCAAGCTCAAACTTACAGCCGCCAAACCTGCAGCTTTTTGTAATTTTTTCATTTTGATCCTCTTTATTACACATTAATGGCTTTAATTATTTTACTACTATTAAAATATACCAGTTTATCCATATGGTCAAGATCTTTCATTTACACTTTCTGTAAAATGTAGGAATTTAATTACATCGCCTGTTCGTAATCCTTTTTATGCAAGGATCTGGTATGATATGAATGATCAACCGAAACAGATGTTTATAGATTGGACATTGCTGATGTTAGACTGGCAAGCACTTATAAAAGACGAATACATTAAAAAAGGTGAAAATGGCATCATCAAAAATTGGCGCCTCCCTCTGAAAAAATCCGATCTCTTAGACCTCGGGTTGCTGACTAATGCCAAATTTAATCCAGAAACTGACACCTACACCATTCCTTGCTACCGAATCTTTTCCCAATATGGGAAAACAGCAAATCAGGTTTACCAAGACCTTGAGGCTCGTTTTGGGCCTCTAGTCTCTAACAAGGATCGCAGGAAGCAAAAAACATCCACCGATTTAGAAAAGCTAGAGAATTTCTTATCCTCTATACAGCCAGACTATGCTAGTTTCTTGCGCGAAAATGTCGCCAAAAAGACTTTGCTTGGTGATTTGGCTTTCTACCGACAAATGGCCCTAGCCTGGACCATGCCAGAAGAACCGATTCTCCTACCTTCTTTTGCTCTGAAGATACTTGGAGACCCGCACGGTCTTGACCGCGGAAGCAAGGGACGCAGCCTTTTAGAAAAAATCATCAAATTTAAGCTAGGCGAAGATGCTAACTTACCAGATTACAATATCTATCCTGACCAGCTTTACAACTTTGCCATGACTGCCAATTTACTAAAGACGCCTTTAACTTACGACATTATTGCCTTGCCCGATATCGACAAGATTACCTGGCCAGAACGGATTTCAATCTACCTCCATGAAAATTCTGGCGTCACTTCGGCCTTAGCCGCCAAGTATCCAGACCGAGCCTTTATTTGCACCGGCGGTCAGGTAAATTTAGCCACTAAAAAGCTGATCAAACAGCTGCTTAAAAACCATTGCCAGCTCTTTTACTCCGGTGACCTAGACCAAAGCGGAGTAAAGATTGCCGACAATTTACTTAGTGAATTTCCGCAAATCCGTTTACTTAACATGGACTACATCACCTATCAGCGCTTTTACGATAAAAGCGTTCCACCAGTTAAGGATAAAAAGATCAACGAAGTCGCCAATCCAGTCTTGGCAACATTACTTAAGGAAATCCAAAGCAAAAAGCGTGTTATTTTCGAGGAGTCAATCCATGATTTTCTATGACAATCAAAACTTTATGTCCCAAGCTGACGGCTTTTTAAAAGCGATCAGTGCACCTAGCCTCGCTCGTGACATCGTCGTTTTCTTAAACAGCCATCCCATGGGCAAATACACGCCGTTAAAGCTTAGTGAAAGCCTGAAGGCAGACTATGATGAGGTTACTAAGGTCTTAAAAAAGCTCTCTGAAAGCAAGAACTTGAAGACGATCCCCCTCACCAACCAGGCTAAAGCTCGCAGTATGAAAGAAGCCATGCAGACAACAGCTTATGCCTTAACAAGTGAAAGCATGGAGCTTTTTCAAGCCTTTGACAAGATTGCCAATCTGCAAAAGCAAATTCGGGAATCTCTATCAATGTCTGAAACCGATCAGCTAATCAAAAACCTGGTTCTCTTAAAGACCAGTCTCGAGACCTTGCTGACTCAGTCAGACAATGCGGAGGTTAAGGCTCAGCTTTTTAAAGACGGGATTTCTCTTTATGACCTGTCTTTCGGCTACAACAACGGGATCTACAATCGCCTCAAGAACCGAATCGATTCTTTTGCCACCAACATTCATGACCTTAGCATGCAGGTTTTCAGGCTAGAAACGGATGCCAATACTACCAATGACTTAAATCAAGAGCTCTTTAAACTCCGGGATGTCGTTAAGGAAGTTATTGATAGCGTTGAACCCAAAATTAGCGACGTGCAAAAGGCCATCTTTGACCTAGCTGAATCCCAAGAAAAAATTGGCCCCAAACTTTTTTACAAGCCGCTTGCCAATGAGCTTTTGGCCTTCAACGCCACCAAGACTAGCGACGAACTTGCAGAAATCATTGCCGGAAATGTCGCTGATATTGCTCAAAGCGAGCATGGTGATAGCGGTCTTTATTCTAGCCTATTGGCTCGGCTCAATGACATGTTCTTTGCCTTGATCGATCTAATTTCTCAAAATCGGGAGATCCAAGTCAGCAAAGAGCGTGCTGAGCGCTTTTTAAAAATGGCTGATATGTTCCAAGAAGGAATGTCGGCTGAAGATATGGCTCTCCTTTTTGACAGCTATGAAGGTACCCCTGTATTTCACCACTGGTATGTCTCCAAGCACGCCTACTACAAGTTAGACGACGAAGAACTGCATTACAACTTCACACCAGAAAAGCGGAAACAGGCTGAGACGCGGTCGGCTCGATCAATGGAATTGACTGACGATGAAAAAGCAGCAGTCGCAGCTGAACAAAAGCAACATGAAGCAGTTAGAGAGAAGCAGAAACGGTTAGGCCAAAGTCTATTAGCGAAGGACCTACGGGAACTAAGTGATGACGAGTTCTCCTTTTTACTCGACCTAATCAAGGGAAGTTACTTTGAATACCACTTTTCTAGTGATGGACAAAAGATGGTCAAGGCAACCGCTCAGACAGGAGACTATCTCTTAATCAAAACTTTCCTGCCTGGTGACATGGTAATCTCTTCACCAAAGCAGACCCTAATCTTATGTAATTGCCGATTGGAGGTAAAAAACAGATGGCAGAACTAGACTGGAGCCAGATCATGCCGCAACTTTTAGCAGGTAAAAGCACGACTTATATCAAGCAGAATCGTCTGCAAATTGCTAAATACTTGAAAGACAAGTTCAATCTGGTGTTAGATCAAGACCTGCATCTACGGGCTTACTCAAATACTCGGCCAGTCGGTATCGAGGCTGATAAGAGAAAACAAGCCGATCCCCTCTTATACCGTGTCTACTACGAGACTCTTGCCAGACTGGCTAGTTTACAGGTTGGGATGACTATCCTCTACCAAGATATCGTGGCCTACATCAATGACAAAGAAGGTCTTTCAGAATCTAGTTCCGTTAGAATCTTTGACTACCTGAAGCCCATCATTGCCAAACTAGAAAATGATGGCATTTTGGAATTGCGCGACCAAGATGAGAAGGATTCTTTGTACGTCTTAACTAAAAGGCCGGTGCCCCATGATCCAATTGACCTAACTAGCAGGAATCAAAATGGGAATGACCGGGCAAGACAAGAACTATTATTAAACGGCTTTTACCGGCGGGAAAATTTTGGCAAAAACGAGTACAATCAATTGCAAAACTTCTTTGAGCCCTTCTATAACCCAGAAACAAAAGAAGGTTTAAGACTAGTCAATGTCGATGACTACTACATTTTGCTTAACTACTCACAACTCGACTTTCCCAATACCGTCCAAAGCAAGCAAGACGCAATGGCAATTGAATTAATTGAGCTGATTAACGAAAGCAACTTGACTAGCTTCCAATTTGAAGACTTGGCTGCTTTAGCCAAACAAACCCAAAGCTACCAAACCATGAACGGCTCACAAAAGGCAACTAGTCTCAAAGTTAAATTGCGGGAACTACTAGCAGAATTAACCTACTATGGCTTATTATCAAGAGAGCGGGATACCTGGTTTACTACTTCTTTAACCAAGCTGCTTATAAAGGATAAGGAAACAAAGAATGACGAATTACAAGATTAACCGCTTTGGTTTTTACAACTATTTCAACTACCGCAACCAAGTCTTTGATGCCAACACTCAATCGATCGTTTTCAACGGCGAAAATGGTTCTGGCAAAACGGCAACCATGCTCTCTCTCTTCCCCACGATCTTCCTAGGCAACATGCGGATTGTGGACAGTAAGAGAAGTCTAGACTACTACGTTAAGCCTGGTGAGGCTGCCTTTGCCTGGGTGGAATTTAAGGCTGACGAAAATATTCAAACCTTGCTTTTGGCCTACAATAAATCAGTTGATGGCTCAAATACCAACCACTATTACTATATGCTAAAAAGCGGCGTTAAGGGAGATACTGTACCTTATTCAACCAGTTGGGCTGAATTTCGCGGTGCTGTCAAACAGTTTGTCGATCGGCGCTATGATACCCAGGCTGACTACCAGAGGGGAATCAACCAACTCTTCTTTGGTTTCCAAAATCAAAGCGAAATGCAGGAATATTTTGAACACCTAGCCGCTTTTGAAAAGCCACCGCTAAAACAAACTGGAAGCACGGCTGACCTGGATAGTGCCTTAAAGACTGCCCTACCAAATCTCAGTCACTACGCGGATAAGGCTACTGTTGAAAACTTCATCGACAATGCCTTGGCCATGGTTGAAGAAGAAAAGAAAAAAGCAGCCTTAGAAAAACTCAGCGCTGCCCTGGTCAAGACAGAAGAATGGGAGGAACTGACCAATAAACCAATCTTAGCCCAAATTCAAACTTCCAAGGCAAATGCTACTCAGGATTTGAAACATAAAAAAGCTGTCTATGAGAAGCTCACCAAGGATATTGCTAATACTGAAGCTGAAATTAAAAATATTGAAGAAAAACAGAGTGAGCTTCAAGCTGACTTAACAGCTAAAGAAGCAGAATTCAATGCGATTCAAGCCGTTTTAGCTGCAAAAAATCTCGAAGAACTTGCTAGACAAATTGAGCAAGGAAAACAGGAAGCGCAAATTCGGCAAAGAGATCTGACGACAACTGAATCTGAGCTTAGAAACGTTCAAAAGCGTCTGACCGAAAACGAGCAGACTTTGTTCAATGAGCAACAACTCCTGGAAAGTCAGAAGAACGAACTTGCCAAACTTGAAGAAAAGCTGCCTGCTTATACAGATCAAGTAGAGTTTGCTCAAAAATACTCTGACGCAGACCAATTAATTGCTAAACAAGGTCAACTTTTAACAAAACTGACTCAGTTAAAAAAGCAAAATCAGAAGTTGCTTAGTCAGTTAGAAATGCTAAATCAGGAAATCAACAGCTTCAATGAAGACGCCTTTCTTGATCGAATTCATGATGCCTTAAGCCAGTTAAACCAAGAAACTGCTACCTGGCTATCTGAAAGAGAAATCAGCTTTGATCAAACCGATGCATTTGACCTTGATGACTACGAGGAACGAAAAAAAATCGTTAGCGATACCCGGGCACAGTACCAGGAAGCTATTATCAAGACTGAGAATGCAATCACTGATCGAAAAGTACAACTCAGCCAACTAAATGCTGAGCTGAGAACGCTAAAGGAACACCACAAACCAGAAACCACTGCTGAGTTCGCCAAGGGCAAGCAGCTTTTTGAATTGGTTGACTTTAAGGATGACGTCCCAAGTGACTTACAACTGCAAATCGAAAGCGACTTAAAGTACTCTAATCTTCTCTACGCCCTGTTTGATGGTGAAGACATCCAAACTGGTTTAGAGGCCAAGAGTTACTCAGAACTTTCAAATCTTGGAAATGGTCAAAACAATCTAGCCGACTATTTGGTAAGTCAAGATGAACGCGTTAATGACTTCTTGAAAGCAATTGCCGTTGAAGATGGACACATCCAATTTGCCAGTCTTGCTGTTCATAGTCAAAAAGGTGCAGCTATTACCCACATCGGTGAAAGCAACCGGGAAAAAGAACGTGAACGGCAAATAGCTGAATTAAATGCTCAAATTGTTCAAGGGCAAGCTGAATTAAATAAATTGGTTGATCAAAGAGCTACCTACCAACAGCTCTTTGATCAGGCTGATCCTGCTAGTTTTCCAAGCAGTGATCATGTTAAAGAAGCTAACATCGCCTATCAAACTGCTTTATCTTCCCAAGAAAGACGGCTGGAGCAACAAGCCAGATTGAACCAGCAACTTGTTCAGTTCCGCAATGAACGAAATCAATTAGTCGAAGCTTTTTGCCCCGACTTGCCTACTGACGAATTGGCCTTCTTCCAATACCGCAGCAACTGGCAAGGCTATCAAAACCTGCAAAGAGATTTATCAAAACAAAAAGAAGCGATCACAAGACAGAATAAGCGGGTTGATGCTGCTAGAGACCATCTCTCCCAAAGTCGGCAAGAAGCGGGTGATAAAGAAGGGCAAGTTAAGCTTAAAGAAAATCGCCTTCAGGAAATTCTGCAGACAGTCCAAACCTTGCAAGAGCAACTGGATAAGATTCGAAATGATCCAGAAACTAAGGAACAAGAAGCACGAGCCTCTGAACTTAAACATTTGCTTAAAGACCTTGAGCGAGAACTTTCCTACTGCAATTATCGCTTATCTGATCAGAAGAATATTCTGAAGAATGATCAAGAAGCTCTTCCAAGTAAGAAAGATGCTTTTGAAAAGTTGAACAAAGAATATGAGGAGATCAGCAAGCTGCTAGACCAGCTTAAGCTAACCGATAAGGTAAAGAACGCATCCCCTGCCGATTGGGAGAACGACACAATCAAAAAAGCCAACCGTAATCGGGCTAATCTGGACACGATTGCAATAAACGAGATTAACAATGAAACTGAATATCGTGTTAAAAACGATAAATTCCTAGAATTTGTTAAGTTACCACTCGAAAACAAGGACTTAATTCAAGTGCAATCACTTCTAGGTAGCATTGCCGTCGTTCACTACTATTTTGGCGATAAAGAACTTGTGCTAGACAAACTCTATTCTGAAATTAACCAGCAGCTGGAATCTTTCAGAGCTTCTGCTGATGACGAAGTTCAGCGTCTTGCACGTTATCTTAACAATTCAACGATACTCCAAAAGATCCGTCAAGCCACCGCGGAAGCAACCAGCCTGACCAAGCAGATCAGTAAGTCTTTGAGAGAAAAAGAACAAACTAACCACATCTCCTTCTACACTACTTTTAGTGAAATTCCTGATTACAAGAAAGACTACTTGGCTGCCTTTGGTAACACTTCTCTTGATAGCCCGGAAACTCAAAAAGCAATCAATATGCTAATGGACCGCTTCTGGACCTTCATTAAAGACAATAACGAAGAGATGACCAAAGAAGAATTAGTCAACCACTTCTATGAAGAATTTGACTACAAAAAGTGGTACCGGTTCAACATCAGCTTCCGCCGCCATGCTAATGAGCCACAGGAAAAGATGACTGATCGTAAGCTTAACGCCTTCTCTGAAGGACAAAGAAGCCGGGCAATTTTGGAGCCACTCTTGATCGTTTTGGAATTAGACGAAAAGAAGATGACTAATCCTAAAGCTCCAAAGATCATCCTAATGGATGAATCCTTCTCCGGGATCGACGATGAGCAACAAGAACTGTTATTAAAGAATATTTACGACATCGCCGACAACTTTATTGCTACTGGTTACAATGCTCGCTTAGCAGTTCCTGAAAACAGTAAGGATACTAGCTACTTTACCTTGATTGATCACACAATCGATGGTAAGAATCACTTTATTTCTGTCGACCAAAGTATTGTTAAGAATAACCTAACTGAACCAGCATAAGACTCAAAAAAGACAGCCACACGGCTGTCTTTTTAATCCTAGCTAAATCTCGCACTCCCAGTTTTCTTCTGGTACTTCTTAGCCAAAGCTTTGCTTTGATAATAGTCTGCAAAAGTATAACCATTGAAGTAGAACAAAACGGTAGTGGCTTTGTTATTAATCTTTACTGGAACTACTCGGTAAAACGCCCAGTACTCATCATATTCAGAAATCCACTGGTTAACGGAAAAACTTTTACCGCCATGGAATTCACTACTACCCTTAACATTTTGCCAGTAAGCTTGACCCCACTTTTGTAGAGCGCTAAACAATATTCATTTATTCAGCCATCGGGTATTCTACCGGCTGGTTGGTCGTTTCATAAGCCGGCAGGCCCTTATATGCACGGTAAACTGCCCGTTCGATTGAAGATAGACCAGCCGAGTCCGCAATGGCAAATCTCAGCTTGTACTTTTTGACATACTTTTGCAGAGTCTTGCTCGTCGCGTGCTTGTTCAAGTTCTGCACCATCACGACCAGGTCGGTATGCCGCAATGCTTTTTTATAAAACTTGTCGACATTGGAGAACTTGAAAGCATCAATCACATTTCCCTTGCCGTTATGAGCTGAAATCAAACTGTTAACGACAGTACTTCTAATTTCATTGCCAATCACTACCGTCACCTTTTTCCCGTTCAGGTTATAGGCAATGTTGGTCATGGACTCATTGGTCTTGTGCTTATCCTCTTTAACGTTTTTAGGAGTTGGCACGCCCTTCTTTGGCGTTGTCGCATTAGGTGATGGTTCCTTCTTCTTTTCCTTTGCTTTATGCGATGGCATTGAACCCAAATTGGTATCTGGGTAGACCCATCTAATCCGGATTTCTTCTGGGCGATCTTCCTTCCAGGCTAAGTCCAAGATGTCGCCTTCACTGACGAAGCCGTTGCTAGAGGTCAGCTTATTGACGACGGTTGGAATAAAGTAGGTATTTTGGGTCGGATTGTAGTCGCTCAGCTTGTCACCGCCCACATTGGAGTCCACATAAAGGGTGTTAGCCGCACTTTCTCTTTTGACCACAGCAAAGTGGAACACATCGTTGTTTTCAGGCTCATCAACTTGGTGCAAGGTTCTGACAAAAGCAAATCGGCCTTCAACTGGCTTAACTTCAATCAAGGAGCCATTGCCGATATTAAAGCGGCGGGTAATTTCTTCGTTTAAAGTCCCAAGATATTCATTGGTATTGGCGTTATGTAGATGAACGCCCTGCAGAGATCTTTCCACAATAACGGCGCGGTGACCTGCTGGAACGCCGTATTCATCCTCTACCGTCTTGATTTCAGGGACGGGTTCAGACTTTGCTTCTTCTGGAACTGTTTCTTCCAGTTTGTCATCATTATCTGCTTTTTCTACAATTTCGAGCTTTTCCTCATTATTCTCTTCAGCTTTCGGATTTGTTTCAATTGCTTTATCCTGATCATTTTCTTTTTCAGGTTCTTCATCCCCTCCTGTTATTTTCTCGTCATCGTTTTCATTAGCATTATCGTCGTTAGCGTCTTCATCATCTTTTTCACTCTGCTCATCTTCTTCCTCATCGTTGTCATCGCCGTCTTCTTTAACCATGGCCATGTCCAAAAGCGAAATAATCGCGATGGCACCAAGGTTTAACGAGTCTTGGTCGCCTTTAATGTTGTCTAAAATATTCTGTAAATTTTCTCGGTAATCTTGATAGTACATGATTTTCCCCTTTCACGAAATCATTCTTCTACTATAAGCATAGCAGATTAAAGATTAATTACCAGAGATATTTGCCTTTCCTTTTACAGTTATTATTATTTGTAAAAGATTTGCTTGACAATCCTTAACTAATGTAAAAAAGTCCAAAGTCATTCCAGACTTTGGACTTTTTTGCCTATTAATGTGTTGTTAAGAAAGAAAATAAAATACAAGTCCAATACAACTCATTAGTATCCACCATCACCTCATTTCATAATTATTCCATGCAGTATTTAAATAGCAATCTCCCCTATTTCAATTTAAAGCTCAGTCTCACCGGATTGTGGTCCGCATACTTAAACTGAGTATTAATATTAAAAGCCTTAGCTTCCACATTCTTTGACACGATAAAGCCATCGCAAATAGTCATGTAGTTGACCTTGGGATCATAAGCCATATCCGTCGCCCGGCAGGTCGACACGTTCTCTCGGTTGCTTGCCTTGACCATCTTAAAATCCTTTGGCAGCATCTTTTCGCTCAAAACCGAGACCCAGCTAGGAATCTTTTCCTCGTGCTGAAAGTGCGTCAGCATGTCCTTGCCCAGTGCATGGTTAAAGTCGCCGCCCACAATTACGTAATTTCCCTGCTGGTACTCTTTTTCCATCACGCTAGAGAGCAGCTTCATCTGCGCCTTCCGCATCTTGCCGCCCTTGTCATAAGCCGACATGTGGGAGTTGATCAAAATCAGGTCTTTCCCGTTATTGACCCTATAGCGCATGACGGTGAAGCAGCGGTCGAGGTCAACGAACTTTTCAATGGGGCCGCTAGATACCGGATACTTGCGGCGAACAGCGCTGCTCATCCGGTACTTGCTTAAGGACAAAAGGCCGCTTCTAACCGTCCCGTGCGGGTTGTTCAGCGGCAAGGCAATGAAGGCCGCATGGAAGTTAGAGGCAAAAGTATTGCCATAGCCATGAAAGGCCTGCTCTACCTTTTTCACCTGGTTCACGTGGTAAGACCGCGTTGAATTGGTGTCGATCTCTTGAAAAAGCATGAAATCTGCCTTTCGCTTTTTCAAAGTTGAAATAACGCCGTTAGTCGAAGCCAGCACCGCCTTTTTTGAAAAAGCCGTCCCGCGCGTCCCACGGAGCTTGGTGCCATTTTTCAACTCCCCAGCATCCATGAAAAAAGAAAACTTCTGATTATATGCCCCAAAGCCTACATTATAAGTCGTCGCCCGGTAAGTCTTGCCTGCCTTTAAAATGGCCGTTTGATTATTATGGATTGCCTGCTTTTGCTTGTCCGGAATCCGGTAGTAATGGCTAGCCAGGTAAATGTAGTAGCCACCCACCACGACTACTAAAACTGCCAGCAAAACCAGCAATATTTGACCAATTCTTTTTAATACCTTCATTTAAATCTTCTTCCTGATTTCTCTTAATCTTTAACGTCACTTTTTCATTATAGCATGCAAATTTTACAAACATGACTCTTGACAATAGTCCATATAGGGACTAAACTAGTTGAAGATTTAGTACACAAGGGGACTTTTTATGGACAAAAATCTTGTAAATAAAAAAGAAGACAGCTTGACCGAGCTTGCCAATCTGGCCACGATCAAGATGAGCCATGCCTACCAGCACTACGATGAAAGCCGGGGGCTAACCCAATATACCAGCATCATTCTTTATGAGCTCTTGACTCATGAGCAAATGGCGCAAAAAGAGCTGGTCTACCGCTCCGGTATCCCCAAGCAATCGATCAATAAGGGGATGCACCAACTGGAAGACGCTGGCTATTTGACTCTGACGCCCAGTCCAGACGACAAGCGGGTCAAGTTTTGCGCATTAACTGACAAGGGACAGACCTATGCCAAGGAAAAAATTGCTCCCTTAGTTCAAATTGAAGAACGCGTCATCGCTAAGTTTGGCAAGGCCAAGGCTAGGCAAGCCGTCCAGCTCGTCAGTGAGTGGGCCGACCTTTTGCAAGCCGAAATTGCCAAAAGTACCAATTAACTAGAAAGAGAGGAAATATGAAACTACTACTACCCTACTTAAAGAATTACAAAAAAGACGTGGCAGGAGCAGCGATTGCCATCCTCCTCTCCGTCTTTACCACCCTCTACCAGCCAGTCCTCCTCCAGCAGGTTCAGGCAGAACTGCTGGCTGACCAGTCAAGCGCCGTCTTGCGCGACACCAGTCTTTTGGTGGCAACGGGGATTTTAGCCATTGTTTCCGGTGTTTTCAACGTTTACTACGCTGCCCGGATTACGCAGGGCGTGGTTAGTGACTTAAGAGAAGATACCTACGCCAAGATTCAGACTTTTTCCCTAGCCAATATCCAAAAATTCTCCTCTGAATCCCTCAGCGTCCGCCTGATCAACGACATGCAGCAAGTGATGAACATGGTGATGACCATCTTCATGCAGCTGCTGCGTCTGCCGATCATGATGATCGGCTCCTTTGTCATGGCGATCGTGATCCTGCCTCGCTACTGGTGGGCCATCTTTGTCATGCTGGTTCTGGTTTTGGGGATCGGCAGCTACGTTTTAGGCAAAATGACCGGCGACTTTGAAAAATTCCAGATCTACATGGACAAGTTGTCTGGCCGGGCTGGGGAATTTCTCCAAGGCGTCCGGGTGGTCAAGTCCTTTAACCAAGAAGGCCAAGAAATCAAAAAGTTTAACAAAGACTCTGACGACTTAAACCAAATCAACATCCGGATCGGCTACTGGTTCTCCATCATCATTCCAGCTGCCACCCTGGTCTCTTACCTGACCATTTCCCTGGTGGTTTACCTGGTTGGGACTTCCATCTTGAGCCATCCAGGCGACGTGACGGCCATCAGTCCATACGTCAACTATGTCTTGACCCTGCTCTTTGCCATCCTTTTTGTTGGCATGGCCATGATGGCCATTTCCCGCGGGAACGTGTCTTTAAACCGGATCAAGGAAGTCATGGACACTGAACCAGAAGTCGTCTTTAACGAAAAAGCCCCAAAAGATGCCTTAACGGGCTCCATTGAATTTAAAGACGTTTCCTTCACCTACCCTGATGGCGACCAGCCAGTCTTAAAGCACGTCTCCTTTAAGGCTGAGCCGGGCCAAATGATTGGGATTGTCGGGGCTACAGGATCTGGCAAGTCTACCATTGCCCAGTTGATCGACCGCCTCTATGACCCATCAACCGGCAAGGTCAAGATTGGCGGCTCCAACTTAAAGGAAGTTAGCGAAGAAGCTCTGCATAAGACGGTATCTTACGTCTTGCAAAAGCCGGTCCTCTTCTCCGGGACGATCGCTGACAACCTCCGCCAGGGCAAAGCCGACGCTACCTCTTATGAACTTGAGCGTGCTGCCCAGATTGCTCAAGCCAGTGAATTTATCCAGACCTATGGCGATAGTTTCAACCACGAAGTTGAAGAGCGTTCTGCCAACTTCTCCGGTGGCCAAAAGCAGCGGCTGTCCATTGCCCGCGGAGTGATTGCCGATTCACCAATCCTGATCTTGGACGACTCCACTTCCGCCCTTGACGCCAAGAGCGAAAAACTGGTGCAAGAAGCCTTGGAGAAAAAACTGTCCAAGACGACGGTGATCATGATTGCCGAAAAGATCGTCTCCGTCATGCACGCTGACAAGATTTTAGTCTTAGATGATGGTAAGCTGGTTGCCCAAGGCACCCACCAAGAATTGCTTAAGAGCTCACCGGTTTACCAGGAAATCTACCAGACCCAAAAAGCCAAGGAAAGAAAGGAGGATCTGTAATGCAGGAAAACGCAACTGCCTTTAACTACTTTAAGAAGTACCTCAAAAAATACAAAAAACAAATTACAATCGCGGCCCTCATCTACCTTTTAGCCGCTGCGGCCCAGGTGGTCGCCCCAACCTTTTTAGGACAGGCTGTTTCTAGCTTGACCAGCTACATCAAGGCGGCCTCAAAGGGCAACGCCACTTTGTCTGGCTTTTTTGAGGTCCTGGCCCTCATGGCGGGCTTTTACGTGTTAAACTCCGTGGCAACCTTTATTGCCTGGATCATGATGACCAAGTTTAACGCCAACTCCAACAACGACATGCGCAAGGGACTTTTTGGCAAATTGCAAAGAATGACCATTAAGTACTTTGACACCCACCAAGACGGGCAGATCCTGTCCCTGTTTAACAGTGACCTGGACAATATTTTTAACGCCTTAAACAACGCCTTTTCTGAAATCATTTCTCAAAGCTTCCTCTTCTTTGGGACCATCGCCTTCATGTTCGTCCTCAACTGGAAGATGGCGATCGCAGTCGTGGCGACGACGCCTTTTATCTTGGTGATCTCCTTTATTATCATGAAAAAAGCTCGCGTTTACCTGGACAAGCAGCAAGATGAAGTCGGCTCTTTAACGGCCTACATCAATGAGCAGCTCAACGGCCAAAACGTGATCCTGACCCAGGGTCTGCGGCAAGACTCTATTGCCGGTTTTAAAGACAAGAATGCAAAGGTGCGGGAAGCCATGTTCAAAGGGCAATTTTACTCTGGGATCTTGAACCCCCTCTTAAATGGCTTTGCCATGCTGAACTTTGCCATCGTGATTTCAGCCGGCGCCTTCTTGATGGTGACCGGACAGGTCAGCCGGGCAGCGGGTCTAGGCATGATCGTGACTTTTACCGAATACTCTTGGACCTATTTCCAGCCGCTGACGCAAATCACCTCTATTTACTCCATGATTCAGTTGGCCATTACTGGCGCTCGCCGCTTGGCTAATGTTGAAAAGCAAGACGAAGAAGACCGGGTTGAAAATGGTAAAAAGATTTCCGGCATCAACCAGGCTGTTCGCTTAGAAGACGTTGACTTCGCCTACAATCCTGACAAGCAGATCTTGAAGGATGTCTCGATCGAAGTGGCTAAGGGCCAATCTGTCGCCATCGTTGGACCAACCGGGAGCGGGAAGACCACGATCATGAACTTGATCAACCGCTTCTATGACGTAACTGGCGGCAAGGTCACCTTTGACGGGACTGATGTTAGAGACATTCAGCTAACTAGTCTCAGACAAAATGTCGGCATCGTCTTGCAGGATTCCGTCCTCTTCTCAGGGACCGTGGCCGACAACATCCGCTATGGTAAGCCTGACGCTTCCATGGACGAAGTCATTGCGGCAGCTAAGGAAGCGCAGATTCACGACTTCATCATGACTCTCCCTGACAAGTATGAAACCAAGATCGAAAACGGCAAGGCCAGTTTTTCAACCGGGCAAAAGCAACTGATGTCGATTGCCCGGACCATGCTGGTTGATCCCGCCTTCTTGATTTTGGACGAAGCCACTAGCAACGTTGACACGGTTACGGAAGAAAAGATTCAAAAAGCCATGGACAACATGATTGCCGGTAGAACCAGCTTCGTGATCGCCCACCGCCTAAAGACCATCTTAAACTCTGACAAGATCGTGGTCTTAAAGGATGGACAAGTCATCGAGCAAGGGCCGCACAAGGACCTGCTCAAAGAACACGGCTTCTACTACCAGCTCTATACCAGCCAAATGGCCTTTGAATAGTCACACTTTTGGACTAAAATAATGCTAATATCTTTGGATTAATAGACAATTTTTAGCTAGAAAGCGAGCTTTACATGACTGAATTAGAAATTAGACGAATGGATGAAAATGACATCCCCACCGTTAGCAAGCTGTTAGCCGAGGTTAACCTGATCCACCACGAGATCCGCCCTGACCTCTTTAAGGTCGCCAACAAGTATTCTGATGACGATTTGGCAAAAATGATTGAGGATGAGCAAAATCCCATTTTTGTCGCTGAAAAAGCTGGGCGGGTACTAGGCTACTGCATGACCCAGATCCAAAGACAGCCTGAAAGTCGCATCTTAGAGCCAGTTAAAACCCTCTACATCGATGATCTCTACGTGGATGAAGACAGCCGCGGCTTGCATGTGGGCCAAAGCCTTTACGAATACGCCAAGGCTTTTGCCAAGCAAATTGGCTGCCACAATGTGACCCTGCACGTGTGGAATGGCAATGATGCCGAAGCCTTTTACCAAAGGCTGGGCATGAAGCCGCAATTTACCTGCATGGAAGAAATTCTGTAGGTATTAAGCAGACAAATTAACAATTATATCTAAAAGAAGCTTCGAAACAAAATCTCGTTTCAAAGCTTCTTTTTGCATTTCTGGTATTTTTACAAACCCTTAATGCGGTAAATCCGATTTTTCAAGGTCGTGCCGTCATCTTTGGCATGGTAGGCAACGGTCAGGTAAAGGTCACCAGACTCATCCACCTGAACTCCTTCAAACTCGGTCGCAAAACCGAACTGGTCAAGGACTTTTTCGCGGTCCAAGTTAGCTACCGACCACTTTTTACTGTTGGCTTCGCCCCAGGGAATCTTAACGATTTCGCGGGGGCTCTGCTGCTTATAGTGGCCAAACAGGCCAGGCTTAGGACTAGGCTGGCTGGAGACGTAGATATTGGCGCCGTTATCGATGGCGTAGCCCTGAATGGACTTAAGGGGATGCTGGTTAAAGTGCGGGATGGTAAAAGCGCCAAGGCAAGGGATGTCTTCAATGTTGACATTTGTGTGACTGGACTCAGCCTCAGCCAATTTTTCATTAATTAAGTTGTTGTCATAGATGGCAAAGTGGCCCACATGATTGAGGTCAATCGTGGCGACCATGAAGGTTTTGAGGTCTGGAGAAACCGCGGCTTCCATACGCTCATACAATTTTCCTTCATACTGCACGCTGCCGTCACCGTAGGATGCCCCTGCCCGATTCAAGTGGGACAAGCGGGACATCTGGGTATTAGAGTCATGCTGGACCGGAACGACGTCCAGGTCTAGCCGGGCGATTTGGATGTCCCAGAGGGTATGACCGTATTTTTTCGGCTTGGTCCCAATGTACCACTTGCGGCCGGTTCCGCTATAGGTAAAAGTCTGCGTGTGGCCGCCCGCCTTGTCAGTCAAGTAGACATGCGGAAAGTGCGGGTCAAAATAGACTTTTTTCCCGCGGGCATTGCCATGGTAGACAGCGATGTCGGTCTGCTTGTGAAGCAGCTGCAAGGCGTAGACAGATTCCCCATCGACGTAAGACGCCTGAACCACGACATGGTGGAGATTTTCTAATTCATATAACAAGCTGACGTTTACTTCTTTTTTAATCATCTTTTTGCCTCTTTCTTTTCAGTATAGGCTTCTTTTGGCAAAAAGGTAAATATCTAGTGGTGATGATCCCCCAAACTTTGTTAGCCAAAGGCTTTTTGACGAAACAATTCCCCCAAACTTTGTTAGCCAAAGGCTTTTTGGCGAAAAATTCCCCCAAACCCTGTTAGCCAAAGGCTTTTTGGCGAAACAATTCCCCCAAACCTTGTTAGCCAAAGGCTTTTTGGCGAAACAATTCCCCCAAACCTTGTTAGCCAAAGG
>NZ_JBJFHB010000052.1:24129-31233 GCF_051893255.1 Lactobacillus sp.
CTTTTTGGCGAAACAATTCCCTCAAACGTTATCAGCCATGGGCTTTTTGGCTAATCCATTCCCTCAAACGTTACTAGCCATGGGCTTTTTGGCAAGATTAGTTGATTTACTTACAATTGTTTAGTAATTCTTAAACTTTTCTTCACAGCTAGTAAGACAATATTCACAGGAAAAAATTAAATAGTGGCATTTAATATCACAGTTTGCTTTTATGATTAGATCAAGCAAATAATTCGAATAATTCATCAAGCATAATAGCTTTTTATATAAGAAAGTAGATAAAAACTATGTCACACCGCAAAGTCATTACTTCTATCGTTGCTATCGGCGCTACTGTCGCCATCGTAATTGACGGCTACTTGCTCTTTTTGAAGAAAGATACGAATACTGAAAGTTCAACTGCCAGTTCCACCACCTCATCCGTCAGTTCTAGCTCAGCCTCAACTTCAACTAGTTCATCCAGCAGTTCCAGCTCCGGCTTGACCGACGGGACCTACACGGGCTCTTCTACCTCCACCGAATGGGGCGACGTCCAGGTCCAAATCACAGTCAAAAGCGACAAAATCACGACCATCAAGGTCTTGTCCTACCCTAGCGACAATGAGAAGTCGCAGTCAATCAACGAGCAAGCCTTGCCAATTTATAAAGAAGAAGCCCTAAAGGCCCAATCAGCTGACATCCAGCAGGTGTCTGGCGTTAGCGAAACTTACAAAGGCTTCACCGGTTCCCTCCAATCCGCCATCAACAAGGCTCAAAAAACACAAAGCAGCAGCCAAGGAAGTGACTCCTGATGATCTATAACGAAACAGTTTTTCAAATAACCATGCCCTTTACCATTGCCGCGGCTAGCCAAGAGCCCGAACCAGCAATTGCCGAAGAGTTGAAGAATACAGCCAAAAGGATTTCAGACAAGCTAGCCTTAATTGAAGACAAGTTTTCGGCTTTTAAAGACGATTCACTTTTAGCAGCCTATAACCGCGGCCAAAAAGAAATCTTATTGACTGATCCGGACTTTCAGGCAGTCTATGCCGCCACCAGTTTGGCTTATGAAATGACTGACGGCGCCTTTGATCCAGTCGAAAAAGGAGTCTATGATCCAACCGGCTACGTCAAGGGCTGGGCGATCAAAGAATGTTTTAACGAATTGACTGCCTTTAAGGCCAATCCAAACGTCCTTGGCCTATGCATCAATGGCGCCGGCGACCTCCAAACCTGGTCATCTGGTTCCTTTGCCTGGCAGGTCGGAATCGAGGATCCCGACAACTTGCAAAAATTTTTGGCCAAATATGAAGTCAAAAATGGAGCCCTAGCTACGTCAGGCTTTAGCAAGCGCGGCAAGCATATTCGCCTAAAAGGACCAGGTGACCTCCTCCAGGTCAGCGTTTTGGCTAAAGACGTCGCCTATGCCGACATCTGGGCTACAGCTGGCCTTGCTTGCGGCCAGGATCGCTTTTTACAAATGGCCAAGAAAGAAAAATTATCAGCGACCGTTATTAACCAAGATCGGGAACTGCTGATCATCCAAGAAGGAGAAATTTACGATGTTCAAAAAGCATAACCCTACGCTTGCCTTGGTCTGGGCGGTCATCCTCTTTGTGATCCCCCTGCCCTTCATCCAGACGCTAGACGCAGGCCTGCCAGCCATTTACGCTAGTTCCAAATTGGCCATCCAATGGGGCTCCATTGCCTATGTTTGGATGCTCGCAGCTATCTACCTGTCGACCCGTCCCCACTATTTAGACCGCCTAATCGGTCTGCCCAAGCTTTACATGGTGCACGGGATGATCTCGTTAGCCGCCCTGCTCTTGGCCTGGCTGCACATGGAAGGGACAGTATCGACCGGCTGGATCAAGCAAACTGGTACAATCGCCTTTTACCTTTACCTCTTTTTAGCCCTCTACTCCCTGATCTTTTTAGCAGGCTGGCTGACCAAGCGGGTGCCATTTTTGGCAAAAATCAAAAAGGGGTTGGAGCGAAAAGTCTTTAAACATGAACTGTCAGTCTGGATCCACAAGCTGAACTTGGTGGCCACCGTCTTGGTTTTCATCCACATTCAACTGATTTCCTACATCCGGGCTATTACACCTTATATGATGCTAATTTACGCCGCAACGCTTTTGGTCTTTGCTACCTATGTTTATAACAAATTAAAGCCGGCACTGACGGAAACGAACGCTGTAATGACGAATTTGACTATGATCGCAGATAACGTGGCCCAGCTGACCATTGAGTCCCACCACTTGCTTGATTATCAGGCTGGCGACTACCTTTTCCTCTCTTTCCCGGGCATGCCTGGCTTAAAGGAGCCTCACCCCTTCTCTTTGGTCAATGTACCGAAAAAAGACCAAGAAATAGTCTTGGCAATCCGGGGCGACGGCGACTTTACCAAACAGCTGCAAGACCTGTCTTGCCCGCAAAAAGTCCTGGTAACGCCAGGCTATGGCCGCTTCCAGGAGGTCATTGCTGAACAACAGCCTGAGCACCTCTTGATCATCGCCGGCGGGATTGGGGTTGTGCCGCTTTTATCAATTATCCAGGGCAACCCCCAGATTGCAACTGAACTTTTTTATAACGCCCATACCCAAGACAATCTGATTTACCAAAAAGAGATTCAAACGTTAGCCGAAAGGGATAATTTCACGGCTCACTGCCAAGTTGGCCGCTTCCAGGACTATGAAGTTTTGAATGCACTAGAATACGATTCACTCATACTGATTGCTGGTCCCCAAGCCATGGCCGACCATTGGGAGCAAGTATTGCAAAAAGAAGGCGTAGAAATCGATAAGATTTTTTACGAAGAATTTGAATGGTAAAAAAACGACTGTATCAATTTGTGATACAGTCGTTTTTAGTGTGTGTTCAAAGAGTATTCGTATCAATATAGATGGTAGAAATTACTAGATAAAAAATATAAACAGACACTATTTATTTTAGCAAACGCGTTGGATAATGGTCCATCAAGTATTGTCGTCTTGGGCAAGCTTCGTCATGGTCATTGATCAAACCACATGCCTGGAGGTAGGAATACATCACCACGGGACCAACAAATTTAAAGCCGCGCTTTTTCAGGTCTTTAGACAACCTTTGCGCTAATTCATTAGTAGTCGGCACATCTTTCAGGTGGCTTTCATAAACTAGGCTTTGCCCATCTGTATACTGCCAAAGGTACTGGTCAAAGCTGCCGAAGTCGGCAATGACTTTTTCATAAGCTTGGGCATCAGTGATTAGGGCCAGGATCTTCCGGCTAGAGTGGATCATTCCATCCGCTGCCATTACCCGGTCAAAATCAGCCTGGCCATATTTAGCGATTTTACGATAATCATACTGATCAAGGGCGGCCCGCATGGCTTCTCGCCGGTCCAGCATCAAGGAAAAGCTCAACCCGCACTGCATTACTTCTAAGACCAAAAACTCAAAAAGTTTCTGGTCATCATGGCAAGGCGTCCCCCACTCTTCATGATAAGCTTGCCGAAAATTATTTTCCTTAAACCACGCACATGCGCCCATTTTACTTGCCTTTCACTGCAAACCAGTTGCCTTCTGGATCCCCGAAATTAAAGGTCCGGGCATCCCCCATGTCGACCACGTCGCCAACCGGACCGCCTAGGCTGTAGATGTGCTCTCTTAGCCCATCTAAGTCATCCGTTTCCAGCATCAAGGATGGCATTTCCAGGCTCACTTCTGGGGAATACTTTCTCACAAATTCCTTGCTAAAAAGCTGAACACTAGCCGTCTTGGTCAGCGGCAGGCGGATGGTCTTTGACCCATTTGGCAGGTCTTGTTCCAGGCTTCTTTCTACGCTAAAAGCCTCTTCTAAAAAGTCTGCCACCATCTCTGGGTCATTGACGTAGATCATCACGGTCAAGTTTGTCAGCATCTTTTTTCCTCTCGTATTTATTTCTAAATTCTTTATATATAGTTTATCATGACCAGAATTAAAAAACACCGAACGAAAATCGTTCAGTGTCTTCTAAGAAATCAATATTAAGTATTATCTATTATGCGATTAGTTCTGTTCAAGAACCACTTTCACGAGCTGAATGATCACCGTTGGCAAGAATGCCAGCAAGGCAATCATCCCGACCTGACTTGCCAATAGCGGTGTTACCGTAAACAGGCTGTGCAGGCTTGGGACAAACAGGATCAAGCCCAGTAATAAAGTCCCAGTCAAGAAAGCAGCCAAGCTGTACCAGTTGTTCTTAAAGCCAAGCTTGAAGATGCTGTGCTCAGACCGGCAATTAAAGCCGTGAAGGAGACGCGCAAAGGTCAAGGTTGAAAAGGCCATGGTGCAAGCAACAGCCGAGCTGGTCTTCAGGCCAATCAAGAAGGCGGCAATGACGCTAACCGCGATCAAGGTCCCTTGTACGGTTACCTTGGTCACCATTTGCTTGTTCAAGATGCCTTCTTTAGGGTCACGCGGTGGCCGGTTCAAAATGTCACTGGCCCCTGGCTCCATCCCGATCGCCAAAGCTGGCAAAGAGTCCGTTACCAGGTTGATGAAGAGCAGCTGAACGGCCATAAATGGCACCGGCAGACCCGCAATTGAGGCAAAAAGCACGGTAATGATGGCTGACAGGTTGCCGGACAAGAGATACATGACAGCATTCTTGATGTTTTCGTAAACCGTCCGGCCGTTGGCCACGGCCTTGATGATGGTCGCGAAGTTGTCATCAGTCAGGATCATGCTAGAGGCATCCTTGGACACTTCCGTCCCAGTAATCCCCATGGCCACCCCGATGTCGGCCTTCTTCAAGGCTGGGGCGTCGTTCACCCCATCGCCGGTCATGGACACGATCTTGCCCTTTCTTTGCCAGGCATCAACGATCCGAATCTTGTTTTCTGGGGAAACCCGGGCGTAAACGGAGATTTTTTCAATCTTGTCGTCTAGCTCTTGGTCACTCATGGCGTCTAATTCCAAACCAGTCACGGCCAGGTCGCCATCCGCAAAAATCCCAATCTTCTTAGCAATCGCTACAGCCGTTACCTTGTGGTCACCGGTGATCATCACCGTCTTGATGCCAGCCTTTTTGGCCTGGGCCACGGCTTCCACGCTTTCTGGTCTTGGCGGATCCATTTCAGAAACCAGACCGATAAAGATTAAGCCGTTTTCGGCTTCCAGGTTCAGCTCTTCATCGCTTTCCTTGTAGGCGAAGGCTAAAACCCGCAGGCCGTTTTCCGAGAAGGCCTGGTTTTGATCCAGGATCTGCTGCTTAATTTCTGGCGTCATTGGCTTGATTTCATCGCCAATCCGGTAGCTGACGCAACGGTCTAACAGGACATCCACGGCACCCTTGGTAAAGATGGTTGGGACCGTGTGAATCAGGTGCTTGGTAGACATTAATTTTCGGTCTGAGTCAAATGGCACTTCTTCTTCCCGGTTTAAAAAGTCCCGCAAGTCGTCTTCACTCAAGGCAATTTGGTCATCGCCCATGTCGATCCCTGGCACTTGGCGGTACATTTCAAGCAGGGCATATTCGGTTGGGTCCCCGATCCCCTTGCCATCTGCTTGTAGGCGCGAGTCGTTGTTTAAGACTACGTCGTACAAGAGGTAGCGGTGGAGCTGGTTGTCAAGACGCAATTCATTAGGCTGTAAGACTTCCTCGCCAATGTAGATATCTTGGACAGTCATCTTGTTTTGGGTCAAGGTCCCCGTCTTGTCAGAGGCAATGACGGAAACTGAGCCTAGAGATTCAACAGCCGCCAGATTTTTAATAATGGCGTGCTGCTTGGCCATCTTCTGCGTCCCCATGGCTTGCACGATGGTGACGATTGAGGAAAGTGCTTCTGGAATGGCAGCTACGGCTAAGGCTACAGCAAAGAGCAAGGCATCCATCAGCGGCTGCCCTCTCCAGATTTGGAGGCCAAAGACTACCAAACAGATTAACAAGATGGCAGTAGCAAGTTTCGATGAAAACTTGTCAAGAGACTGCTGGAGCGGCGTCTTCTTTTCCTTAGTGTCATTCATCAGCTTAGCAATCTTGCCGATTTCCGTGTTCATCCCGGTAGCCGTCACTAAGACATTGGCCCGGCCATAAGTTACCAAAGAGCTGGAGTAGACCATGTTCAGCCGGTCGCCCAAAGGCTTTTCTTGATCAAAATCAACGTCGGCCTTGTCGATATTAGTCGATTCCCCAGTTAAGGAGCTTTCGTTGACTTGCAAGGAAAAGTTGTCTAAAATCCGGCCGTCAGCCATAACCAGGTCTCCAGCTTCCAGGACTAAGATATCGCCTGGCACCAGGTCTTTTGAGTCAATTTCGACTTTTTGCCCATCGCGCAGGACTTTGGCACTTGGTGAAGACAGCGACTTTAAGCTTTCTAGCGACTTTTCCGCCTTGACGTGCTGGACCGTCCCCAAGACCGCGTTCAAAATCAAAACGGCAATGATGACGATGGTGCTTTCCGCATCCCCGGTAAAGGCCGAAATCAAGGCGGCAATGATCAAAATGATGACCATCAGGTCCTTGAACTGTTCTAAGAATACCTGGAAAACCGTCTTTTTCTTCCCTTCTACCAGGGCATTTGGGCCATATTTGGCTAGCCGTTTTTTGGCTTCCTCACTGGTTAAACCGCTAGGGCTAGCCTTAAATTCCTTTAAGACTTCGTCTTTATTTTGCAGATAATAATCCTTCAAAAAATTCCTCCTAATCTGCCCGGCAATAAAAAAAGAGACTATTGCTAGGCTAAAAAGTCTATACAATAGTCTCACCATTTAAACTCACAGCGGAAATTACTTTCGAGCTTGACGCCATGAGTGCACGTGTAATGCCGGTTACTCCCTACGCATATTTAGATGATAGGCTATAGTTTATCTGAATTTCACCTTGCTTGCAAGTCTTTTGCAAAAAATCTATCGTAATTTGCGCCGGCAAGTTCAAATAGGACTATACTAAGGGTGCAGGCTGATGAGCAATTTATGACTAATCATACAATCAACATTTTATATTCTTTTTCATTGGGATAGATTTCTTCATTTAACTCCTAAAGATGAAATCAGCCTACAAAATCATATTTCTTTACACAGGACAACCCTCCAGCTGGAAACTGGAGGGTTGTTTTTTCTACTCTAAGTCAAGTGATATTAACGATTTTAGGCAATTTTATTTT
>NZ_JBJFHB010000053.1:0-7842 GCF_051893255.1 Lactobacillus sp.
TCAAGTTGAAGATCCGCGTAATCGTAAAGGTCAAGAACAGGTAGATTGCGGAGATCACCAGGTAAGTTTGGAAGAATTGGAAGCTTTGGCTGGCAATGGTTGAACCAACAAAGAACAATTCGGAAACGGAGATGATGCTCAATACTGACGTATCCTTGATATTAACAATAAATTCGTTGGTGATTGAAGGCAAGCAGTTTCTGATCGCTTGTGGCAAGATGATGTTCCACATTCTTTGGTTGTGGGTCATCCCCAAGGCACTAGCGGCTTCAAACTGACCCTTAGGGGTAGAAATAATCCCCCCGCGGATAACTTCAGCCAGGTAGGCCCCGGTGTTGATGGAAACGATGACCAAGGCAGCAACCGTTCTGTTCAAGTTGATGTGCCAGAATTGGGCAATCCCGTAGTAGATAACCGCAGCCTGAACCATCATTGGGGTGCCGCGGAAGACTTCAACGTAAACGGACAAGAGCCACTTGCAAAAGGCCAGCAGACCCTTCTTGAACTTGTTCTTTGGTTCTGGAATGGTGCGGACAATGCCGACCAGCAAGCCGATGAAGAAACCAGCGATCGTACCGATTAAGGAAATGAACAGGGTCATGCCGATCCCTTCCAGGATCATGTTCCCGTAGTTCTTCAGCATGGAAACCAGCCAGTTTTCCTTCTTGGTATTGGTTTGTGGCTGCTGCTGAACGGCTTCCTTCATCAATTGGTTGCGCTTAGCAGTGGAGATACCAGCTAAAATCTTGTTAACTTGGCTGAGCAGCTGATCGTTGCCCTTCTTGACCCCGATGGAAACTTCGGCATCTTCAGCAGAAACCTTGAAGCCCTTCATCTTGGAGAGATTAACGCCGGTAATGTTAGAGTCGACCATCTTGAAAGAAGTCAATTCCGTGTCTTCGGCAACGTAACCGTCGATAGTGCCGGCTTCCAGAGATTCCCGCATTGCGGAGAAGTCCTTAGAAGCAGGTTCACGCTTAGCACCTGGCAATTGCTTGATCAGGTTGTAGTGCAAGGTCCCTTGCTGAGCAGTCAGCTTAGCGCCCTTGAAGTCGGTTAAGTACTTAGCACTAGCGTACTTGCTCTTCTTGTTGACGATGACCACGAAGCTGGTGGTCCGGTAAGGCGTCGTAAAGTTGATGGCCTTGCGTCTTTCTGCCGTTGGACTCATCCCGGCGATGATCAAGTCGATCTTGCCACTGGTCAAGGCTGGCAAAAGCCCATCCCATTGCGTCTTTTCGACGATAACGTTCTTGTGCAGCTTTTTACCGATGATCTTGGCAATCTTGACGTCGTAACCATTGGCGTAAGAACTAGTCCCATCGATTTTTACCGCGCCATTGGCACTCGTCGTTTGGGTCCAGTTGTATGGAGCATAGTTGGCTTCCATCCCAATCTTAAGCGTACCGCTGGCTTCAGCTGGCTTAGCAAAGCTTGCGCCAACTGCCACAGTCATGATCAAGGCTAAAATGGCCCCGATCCAGCTGCCTTTCCTCTTCATTTGAAAAAACCTCCATTTAGGCAAACTCATACAATAAAGTGCAAAAAAGCCCCATTGCATATACAATGAGGCGGTTAGTTTCTGTAAATTTCAGTATGAATACCAAAAATTATAGCGCTCCCTATTGCTAGGACAGTCTGCAAGATCTTCTCCTGCAGCCCAACCAGCGTCCAGCACGTCCTGACAACTGATTTCGGCGATATTCCTTAATAGCAGGGATCAAAGCTAATGCGTGAGCTACTCCTGTTTTGGTGAACGATCGCGACCTCTATTGTATTGGATAATATTTTTACTGCTTTAAGATTAAATTAAATTAAGAAAAAAGTCAAGACTGATTTAATAATTAAACTTTAGGCCCAACCATGACCTTGATCGTAATCTTTTTTCTTCATGTCTGAGACGTAAGGATTACCGGCGACGTAGTAGCGAAGCTTTTTCTTGGCCCAGGTCGGGTCGGCTTGGCTGATCCCGATCCGGGGCGCGGCGATGATTTCTTTTGGGACTTTTTTCTGGGTGAGATCAATGGCAAAAGGACTGTCTTCCAGCTTGGCCAGGTCCCACTTTCTAGAATCAATTCCCAGGGCCTGCATCAGCTTACCGGGACCGTTGGTTAAAAGGACGCCGGTCTTGCCGCCGCGATTAGCTTCTATCTGCTCGATCCCCCAGACGGGCTCGATTGCCCGGACCAAGACTCCTTGGGGCTCGCCTTCTTCTTGACAGGCCACGTCAAAGAAAAAGTACTGGCGCTGGGCATAAATGTATAAGGATCCGCCTGGGCAATAGAGCCCTTCGTTAGCCTGGCTGCGGCGGCCGCCATAAGAGTGAGCTGCCCGGTCCTTTTTGCCCAGGTAGGCCTCGGCTTCCACGATGTAGCCGCCAAGCTTGCCCTGTGGCCCCTCCAAGGTCAGGGCCCGGCCTAGCAGGTCTTGGCAGATTTCTTCCGTAGGTCTGCCGGTAAAAAAGTCATAGTAAGTCATTGCTTTTAGCTTCTTTCGGAATAAAATAAGGTTGAGTATATTATTTCAGTATATTAGCTACCTGCTAAAGGAGCAAGCATATGTCAGAAATCAAAGCTGTAAGAATCTACCATGCCGATCTGCCGGGTTACCGGATCTTAGTTGACCGTTTATGGCCACGGGGGATGAGCAAGGAAAAAGCCCAGCTGGATGGCTGGGCAAAAGAAGTGGCCCCAAGCGCCGACCTGCGCAAATGGTACGGCCATGACCCGGAGAAGTTCCCGGAATTTAAGGAAAAATACCTTAAAGAACTAGCCGCAAATCCGGAAGTGCCAGACTTTTTGGCCCAGGTTCAAGCGGAGCTGAAAAAGGGCGACGTCCTCTTTCTTTATGGGGCCAAGGACCTGGAGCACAACCAGGCAGTCGTTTTAAAGGGATACGCCGACTCACAGCTGGCTAAAGACTTCTAAGGCGTCGCCCACCAGCTGCTTGATCCCTTGAGCCGGAATTTCCGTCAAGTTGACTGCCCAGAGCTTGGCATTTTCGGGTGCGTAGCTTAAGAGGCCAGCGAAAGGATAAACGACAAAGCTGGTGCCGACGATGATGACCAGGTCGCTTTGGGTGAGGGCGTTGACCGACCGGGAAACATTTTCCATGTTGATCCCTTCTCCGTACAAGACGATGCCCGGCCGGATGATGCCGCCGCACTCGTGCCGGTAGCCTTTTTTGTAGTCGTCATAAGTCAGCTTTTGGTGGCACTTGGTGCAGTAGATGTCGTACAGGTTGCCGTGGAACTCGGTTACGTGCTGGTTGCCGGCCTTAGTGTCCAGGGTGTCGATGTTTTGGGTAATCAGGTCGCCTTTTTCGTTGCAGATCTCAGCCATTTTTTCATGAATCAGATTTGGCTTGGCATCGGGGAAGTACATGTTGTCCATGACAAAGTTATAAAAAAGCTCCGGGCGGTTGTAGAGGGTGTCTTCGCTCAAGATGACCTCAGGCGGCTCGCTGACTCCGTTGTAGATCCCGGTCTTAGACCGGTAGTCGGGGATGCCGGAGTGGGTGGAAACGCCAGCGCCGGTCAAAAAGACCGGGTGGCGGGCGTTTTTGACGTCTTGCTTAAATTCAGCTAATAATTCTTGATCCATATAAAGCCTCTTTCTTAAGAAAAGTTAGGATAATGCCTTTTTCCTCAATTATAAGCGCTTAGTTTGTTATAATGGAACTAATTCTTAAGAAAGTTTTTGAGGTGGCAGATTATATGGATAGCTTTTACCTAGTAGCTGATTTCTTGCTGGCGGCCTATGCGGGCTACAGCTGGTATCGGCAAGCCGAAATCGAGATTCGGGCCCGTTACCGGATGACTTCCATTATTATGCCGCTGCTCTTGATCTGGCTGGGCTATTTATGGGACTACTTGGACTTGGGGCAGCCAGGCTTTAACGTTTTTCTCGCCTTGTTTATCTTAACGGGGATCTTGGAGGCGTCTGCGGGCTTAAGCAACGAGCGGGTCGTCTTGAGCGGCTACTTTAGACGGAGCCTGAAGTACAGCGAGATCAAGCAGGTGGTCTTGACGGCAGCGCCGCCAGCCATCGGCGATTTGTCGATTGCGGCTTTTGAAACGGGCCGCAACCAGGTTTACTACCTGCGATTTAATAAAGCCGCTAGCGAAGTAGCGGCTTACCTGATGACCCGGCTTGAGCGGGGCGTCAATATCGATGTCAGACAAATGGGCTAGCAAGTGCTAGCCCATTTTTGCTTTGTTTACTTGTTTGCTTTTTAAAAAAACTACAGGATTGGCGACAAGAGTCTGGAGAAGTTCTGCTTGAAGCGCAGGTAGTGGGACTGCTTGGCGATCATCTCTGGCGTCAGCAGCGTCGACTTCGCCATGTCGGCCTTAAACTGCTTGGCCATCTCCCGGTTGAAGACCCGGTCGTAAACGAAGACGTTGTCTTCAAAGTTTAAGTCATAAGACCGGTAGTCCTGGTTGACGCTGCCGACGGTCGCAAACTTGTCGTCGACAATGATGGTCTTGGCATGCAAAAAGCCATTGTTGTAGGTGTAGACCTTGACCCCAATCTTGGTCAGCTGGTTGGCATACCACTGGGTGGCCCGGTAGATGAAGGGGTGGTCCGGCATGCAAGGGATCATGATCCGCAGGTCGACCCCGGAATTAACCAGGATCTGCCAGGCGGCGATCATGGCTTCGTCAGGAATCAGGTAGGGCGTCTGGATCCAAACGCGTTGCCGGGCCAGCATCATTAAGCGGACCAGGCCGTTTCGCATGTAAGGGTCGTCGTTATCGGGGCCGTCTGACACGACCTGGACGGCCATGTCCCCTTTCCGGATGTCTTGCTCGTCTAGGTCAGGAAAAAGTTTTTCGTCAAAGGTGATGACCTCTTTTTCCTTTTTGGCAGAGGCATTCCAGTCCATGACAAAACGTTCTTGGAGCAGGAGCGAGGCTGAGCCGACTAAGCGCAGGTGGGTGTCCCGCCAGTAGCCGAACTTCTTTTTCCGGCCTAAATACTGGTCGCCGACGTTGAAGCCGCCCGTCCAAGAGATCACCCCGTCGATCACCACGATCTTGCGGTGGAGGTGGTAGTTGATCCGGTTTCGGGAGATCATGTTCCGCGAAGTGATGAAGGGGAGGACGTCGCCGCCGGCCTTAACTAGGCGGTTAAACCACTTTTTAGTGGCGCCCAGGGACCCCCAGGCATCGTAGAGGACCCGGACTTGGACGCCTTCTTTAGCCTTTTCAATCAAGAGGTCCATGAACTGATTGCCGATTTGGTCATCGTAAATCGTGTAGTACTCGACGTTGATGCTGCTTTTGGCTGCTCGGATGTCGGCAAACAGGTCTTTGAACTTGGCCACCCCGTCGGTGTAGAGCCTCAGCTGGTTGTTCTTGGTAATCGGGGCTTCCTGATCTTTGTCCAGGTACTTGATCAGGATCCGGGCGTGAGGCGACGTATCAGCGGCGCTGGTCTTTTTAGGCGCCTTGGTGATCATTTTTTGCACATTGTCGAGGCCAATGTGGTGCTGGCGGTTGATGGCAAAAAGGTTCTCCTGAGAAATCCCCCGGCCGACAAAGCCGTAGATGACGAAGCCAATCACCGGGAAGATGATCAAGACGATCAGCCAGGCCCAGGAAGTGGCAACGGACCGCTTGCGGTGGAAGACCGTCCAGAGGGCTAAGATAGTGTTGGTGAAGATGATGATGTGCCAGATGTCAATCCAGGCAATACTGTTCACGGTTTACCTTCTTTCTGCTTTTTTAATTCTAAAAAATGATCCAGGATGTTGATGACGAAGGGCTCGTCGTGCATTTGCGAGTGCTCGGCGTTCTCGCCCCGGACTTCGACTTCTTGGTAAAAGCGGGCGTGGGGGGCTAGCACGTAGCGGATGCTCTTGGCCGAGATGACCGAGATGAAGCGGTCGGAGTTGGTCGTGTCGAGGACGTTGCCGTAGATGTTCAGGACCTGGATGGCCGGGTTAAAGTTGCCCCGGTGACGGAGCATGTAGGAATAGTGCGGAGTCATCAGGCTGGGCCGGCCGCTGCGGTTGAGGTGGTTTAAGTTGGGGATGTCGCCCAGGTACATGACCCCGTTAAAGGGCCCCGCGATCAAGGCACACTTGACCAGGTGGGGGAACTTTTTCTTTTTAGCATAGCGCATTTCGGTGGCAACGACGCAAGGCGAGCCAAGGGAATGGGCGACGGCGCTGTAGCGAGTGAAGCCGTATTTTTGGCTTAAAAAGGGGAGCAGGAAGCTGAGATAGTAATTGATGGCCTGGTAGCCGGCGATTCGGTCTTTGAGGGCCAGCTGGATGATGGGCTGCTGGTCGCCAGTGTAAGTGCCGGTCAGCCTGATGTGGCCGGTGAGGTCAGCTTCCACTTTTAAAAAGCGGGGGTCGCCCTTGCTTTTGCCCGCTTCTTCCACCATGACCCGGGTGGTATAGTCCCCGCCCCGGAAGCCGTGGATGTAGATGATCGGGACCTGGTCTTGGCCTTCTGGGCGAGGCTCGATCGCGGCTTGGTCAACGACTCGCCTTTTGCAGAGCTTGAGAAAAACGCGCAGGGGCGGGAAGGTGGCTAGGATGGCCAAGAAGGTCATGAAGGGCAAGGAGTGTTCTTGCGGGTCCTGCTTTTTGCTGCGCTTTTTTTCGGTTTCTTCAGCGTATTTGCGCGAATTGAAGAAGAGCACGGTTGGCTTTTGCTCCTTTCTAGACAGAATTTTTAAACGGAATTTCTTTAATATTTATGATACCATTATCTTGTTTTTGACCAAGATCTGAAAATTGACTTTTTGAGGGGGAGAACACATGAAATTTTACGCGGTAAAAAAGGGTCGCAAGCCTGGCATTTACCATAACTGGCCAGACGCCCAGGCCCAAGTAAGCGGCTATTCTGGGGCGGTCTTCAAGTCTTTTGACAACATGATGGACGCCGTCAACTTTATCGGCGAGGACCCGGCGGATTCGCTGGCCAAGCTGCAGACGGCTGAAGATGAGCTGCAGGCGGCGATTCAGAAGATCCAGCAGGGCGGCGCTGGTGGCGCGAGTGCGCGGCCTAGCCGGCCGGCGGCCCGGTCTGGTCGGTCAGCGGGTGCGGTGCGGTCAGCTGGCAAGCTGACGCCGATCAGCCACTACGGCAAAGATGGGCAGGGTCCTTACCCGGTCCACGTCTATACCGATGGGGGATGCCGCAACACCGGCAATGTCAGCGGCGGCCACGTCAAGGAAACGGACAAGGCGGCTTGGGCCTATCTGATTTTGGATCCAGCCGACCAGCGCCACCCCGGCCACGGCGGCTGGTACGGTGCCACCAACAACGTGATGGAGATGACGGCTTTTTTGGAAAGCTTGAAAAAGCTGGAGGAGCTGGGCCTGGCTAACGAGGAGATCCTTTTTTCCCTAGATTCTAAGTACGTGCTCGAGTCCGCTAGCAGCGACTTTGGCCACCCGGCTTGGCTGACGGGCTGGAAAAAGCGCGGGTTCAAGAACGTGAAAAACGCCGACTTGTGGCGGGAGATCGACCAGGAGCTGCGGAAGTTCCCGCACCTGCACTTTGAGTGGGTCCGCGGCCACGAGAACAACGAGGGCAACAACTTCGTTGACAGCTACTTGAACGAATATATGGATCAGATGTAAAAAAGGAAGCACTGCGGTGCTTCCGTTTTTTGGTGTGTGGGGTGCTTGCGGGCCGGCGGCGTGGTTGGTTGGGCGGCTGGGTGGCCTTTTGCCCCCGAAGTATGTCAACCGGCCGCGATTTTGTCGCTTTTTGCCCCCGAAGTATGTCAACCAGCCGTGGATTTGTGAAATTTTGCCCCCGAAGTATGTCAACCGGCCGCGGATTTGTGGATTTTCGCCCCCGAAGTATGTCAACCGGCC
>NZ_JBJFHB010000054.1:0-30957 GCF_051893255.1 Lactobacillus sp.
ATAGACATTATACCAGCCTACTTTTTAAATTTATAGAAGGCAGGCTGTATTTGTCGTACCCTAAATTAGATATTTGAACAGATTTCCCCGTATCTCTTTTCCATTTAGACGCACATTAAAAAATAAAATTGCCTAAAATCGTTAATATCACTTGACTTAGAGTAGAAAAAAGCTTTAGGAAATTTCCTAAAGCTTTTTCGTTTGCTATTGAATTTTTACCTTTTGACTTTCAGCTTCTTTAATGCCAAAGCCGGAAACCTTGCCAAACCACTTCCGAACCAGCTTGTCGTAGGTGCCGTCGGCTCTCAAGTTCTTCAAGGCCTTGTTGATGGCGCGGCGCATGTCGTCTTGGCCCTTTTCAAGCCCGATCCCATATGGTTCTTGGGCTAAGGAGGCCTTGGTCAGGGTAAACTGCGGGCTGTCAGCGATCAAACCGGCTAAGATCCCGTCATCATCAATCATGACGTTCCCTTGCCCCGCCTTCAAGGCGTTAAAGGCGGAACCATAGTCGTCAAACTGCTTGACTGAGGCCTTAGGTGCCAGCTTAGCCACTTGGTTGGGCACGTCAGTCCCCTTAATGGCGATGACGACCACGCCCTTGTGGTTTAAGTCAGCAACAGTTCTAATCTTGCTGGTCTTCTTTACGATCATCGATTCATTAGCCGCAAAGTAGACATCGGAAAAGTCAACAACCTTCATCCGCTCTTTGGTAATCGTCATCGTGGAGATAACCGCGTCAAGGGAGCCATTGTGAAGCAGAGTGATTCTGGTTTTTTCCGTAATTGGTCTAAACACGGCCTTGCCCTGCTTGCCCAAGACCTGCTTGGTGATGGCCGTTGCCAGGTCGATCTCAAAACCTTCGATTTTCCCGGTCTTGATATTGGTTAAACCGAACAATTTCGTGTCTGGCCGCACGCCCCAGATGATCTGATTATCCCGCTTGGCCCTGGCCAGGTTATTGGTCGTTTGGCTAGAGCAAGCTGTTAATGCGCCTAAGCTGAGAAAAATCATCAAGCTGGCGGCAAGAATTTTCAGGTACTTTTTAATGGAGTAGCGATGTTTATTCATGACTTTTCATCTTTCTATCATTTCAAATACTCTTAATATTATACCTGAATTCTAACAGAAATTGTTTTATTTAAGTTAAAAAGTCACTTTCTTTACTTTATTAACTTTAAAAAGGTTTTCTCTTTAAAAAGTTAGCTTTTCTCCTATATTAAGGAAATTTAGACCAATTTTACCTGATTAAAGCTTAATAAAAATTAACCGTAATCCACGTTCCGCATCTTTTGCCAGAGCTTGGAAAGCGGCTTCCCCGCGATTTCAAAGCTTAGCAGCTGGTCGAGGTCCTTAAACTTTTTGATTTCAAGACGCTCTTTCCCCTCTTCTTGAACCCGGTAGGTCAGCTGGCGGTAAACGCACTGGTCACTGTTGTCCCCCAGGTTAAAGGCAGTATTGCCTAAGGAAAATTGAATCTCGCAGCCATCTTCAATAGCCTGAACAAATTCTTCCAGGCTTTCAAACTGTACGTTCCAAGCTGCTACTTCGCTCATCTGCTCCCAGCAGTCGGCTAAGTCTTGCCCATCAATCTGGCAGGTCATGAATTCCTCCGTATTGGCAAAATCTTGGCTGCGATCGGGATCATCGCAGTCAATCAGCGTCTTGCTTTCTGGCGTAGCTGGATTGCCATCATCGACTAAGAGCCATTGATGGCCACCCAGCTTAAAATGTATTTCATCACTGTCATCAGCAGCACTTTCTAATTCCTGAAAACTGGAAATTGGATGTTTGGTTACTGACATATAAACGATACAAGTTCCTTTCTGAAGTTACAAATTTAATATTCAATCAAAAAAATTGATCAAGATATTAGTCTGATTTTTATAGTCAATTATACAACATTTGGAAAGCAAAAAGGAATGACAAAAACTGTCATTCCGGTAAATTCTCGATGCACTCCCGCATGCTCGCGAGATCCAGCACGCTTTCAGCGAATTCTTTTTTTACTAATTCTTCTGGCAGGAAGTCATCGTATTTGTCAAAATACGGGACTTCTTTGGGGTAAAGGAGGTCCAGCGGATCAAAGTCCTTCGCTGCTTCTTCTTTTAGTACCCGGTAAAAGTCTTCCTCACTGGCATCCATGGTGAATTGCATGTAATAAGGCCGCACGGAGTCAAACTTGTTGATGCCTAACCGGCTGGCACATTTGAGCCGGATAAAGCGCTCTAAGGCCAAAAATGCATATGACCCCGTCCAAGGGAAGAAGCAGTAGCTTTTTCTACCTAAAGATATCAATTGCCGCTCTGGCAGACCCGCGTGGTGAGCTAATTCCCGCGTCTCATCAAGGCGGACATGGGCATTTTTCATCAGGTAAGGATATTGCTTATCTTCAGCCAAAATCCGCCGCATTCGCTGCAAGATTTTTGGGTGAATCTCCCCCGCCACGTCTCCAAAGTAGGCCGGAATCCGGCCCTTAACCTGGTGCACGTAGACCTGGTGGCGTTTCCGGTCGATTTCTTCGACCACCCAGACATGGCCGGCAATGGCCACCTTCTCGCCAACCGGAGGCGGCTTAACCACCGTGCCGAGTTCGACGTTTTCGGCATGAACGCTGAATTCTTCATTTTCCTGGAAAACGGCGTAAAACTTAAAGTTATTGACTACCCGCTCCCCGGCCAGCCCCACGATCAAGTGGCCGTTGTCTAAGAGCTGGATATGGTCAATCTTGATCAGGTGCCGGAGCAAGGTTTTATAGTCTTCTTGGCTGACCCACTTAAAGTAGGTCAAAGTCAAAACTTTTTGGGCCAATTCTGACGGCGCCATCTCCCCGCCAGAAGCCAGAATGCTCATGGTCTGGTGGTAAAGCAGGCTGTATGGTAGGTAGTGGTCTTTGGGCGGCTCCACCCAGCGCTCTTCTAGATAAAGCTGGACTAGTGCAATGCCTTGAAGTAGCGACCAAGGAATCAAGCTGGGCAAGACGGCCCGGCTTTCTGGGTAGTCTTCCCGCATGACGAACCACATCTCAGCCGGATTGTTCCGTCTGCCCGTCCGCCCCATTCTTTGCAAAAAGCCTGACACGGTAAAAGGCGCCTCAATTTGAAAAGCCCGCTCCAATTGCCCAACGTCAATGCCCAGTTCCAAGGTGGCGGTTGCGCAAGTCGTTAAATTTACAGAGTCATCCTTCATCTCTTCTTCAGCGCTTTGCCGGACAGCTGAAGACAGGTTGCCATGGTGGATCATGAAACGGTCTGGCTCCCCCCGCACTTCGCAGTACTGGCGCAAAACCTGGCAGACTGCCTCGCACTCTTCCCGGCTGTTGGTGAAGACCAGGCACTTTTTCCCGCGGGTATGCTCAAAGATATAGGCCATGGCTGGATCCGCCATTTCTGGAGCCTGGTCACTCTTAGGAGCAAGCGGGGCTTGGGCCGCTGGCTCGGTCCCATCAGAAGCTTGGGGACCACTCTTATAAAACTGCTCCATGGACAGGCGCCATTTCTGCGGTGCACTGGCCACTTGCGGAATGGTGGTCCGGTGGCCTGATCCTTGTCCCAAAAACTGTCCCGTTTTCTTGGGATCACCGATAGTCGCTGACAAGCCGACTCTTCTAGGCGTAACGCCGGCCAGGCGGTTTAGCCGCTCTAACAAGCAGAAGGTCTGCCCGCCCCGGTCACTTCTTAAAAAGGAGTGGAGCTCATCAATGACGACAAAGCGTAAATCGCCAAATAAAGATGGAATATCGGCATGCTTGTTCAAGAGCAGCGACTCCAAGGATTCTGGCGTGATCTGTAAGACCCCGCTAGGGTGCTTCATCAACTTTCTTTTTTGACTGGAAGAAACGTCACCGTGATAGCGCCAAATATTAATATCGGTCCCTTCGCAGAGTTCAGTTAGCCGTTCATACTGATCATTGATCAGGGCCTTTAACGGCGCAATGTAGAGGCAGCCAACTGACTGGGGTGGGGCTTTTTCCAAGACGCTTAAAATTGGGAAAAAAGCCGCCTCCGTCTTGCCTGAAGCCGTTGCGGCTGACAAGAGCACATTATGATCCGTATTAAAAATTAAATCTGCGGCTGCCGTTTGGATCGGCCGCAGTTCGCCCCAGCCCCGGCTATAGATATAGTCCTGGATAAAGGGAGCGTACTGGCTAAAGACATCCATCTCAGCATCCCCTAAATGGTAAATTCGGCAAAATTGCTCTCGCCATCATCTGAATCATCTTGGTCTTCTGTCAAGTATTGGTCTGACCCCATTAAATCCGCAATCTTTTGATCAGGATTTTGCATGGCCAGGTCCAAAAGCTCAATAAAGTCCCGGATGATTTCTCTTGGCGTGATCTTGCGCTCAGCCCCCACCCGGCCATATTCCAGCTTAATAAAGTCGGCTAGGTCATCTTCGGTAACCTTTTTGTCATAGCCATAAAGCCCTGCATGCATGTCGGCTAATTTTTCCACCAGAATCAGCATCTCTTCCGGCGTTAAGGGCTCGAGGTGAATGACCGGTGCATTCAGGTCTCGCTTGCCTTCTTTAGAAAACTTGCCTTCTGCTAACCGGGACCTCAAGGCCTCATAAGAATAAACGCCCCGGCGCCGGTCTTCAACCGCTTGCGGGGTCGCCCCCATCAAGATGCCCAGGTACTTGGCCTTGCCCTGCATAGCGTCGTTATACATGGTCAAGAGCTTCTCATAGTTGTATTGGCGAGAAATTGCATTTGGAATCTTATAGAGGTTGACCAGCTCGTCGATCATGACAAAAAGACCACTATAGCCGGCTTGTCTAAAGAAGACAGCAAACAGCTTCAGGTAGTCATACCAGTCATCGTCAGAAATGATGATGTTGACGCCCAAGTCAGCACGCGCTTCGCTCTTGAGCCGGTATTCGCCTCTAAACCACTTCACGACCTTGCCCTTGCTGTCCTCATCGCCGCTAACGTAAGCGTCATAATAGCGAATCAAGAGCTTAGCAAAGTCAAAGCCATGCACCATTTCGTTTAAGCCTAAGACCTGTTCTTGAATCTTCTTAGCAACGGTTTGGTTAAAGTTAGGCGAGTCATATGGCAATTCCTGCGCTACTTCCGTTTGGACCTGGTTAATCCAGCGGTCCAAGATCAAGGTCAAGGCCCCGCCTTCTGGCCGGGTCTTAGTGGCCAAATTTTGGATCAGCTCACGGTAAGTGGCTAGCCCCTGCCCCTTTGACCCATGCAGGCGCCTTTCAGGCGACAGGTCGCCGTCAGCCACGATAAAATTCTTGTCCATCACATAGTTTCTGATCGTTTGCAGCAAAAAGCTCTTCCCAGAGCCATACTGGCCGACGATAAAGCGAAAAGAGGCTCCGCCTTCTGAAACTAAATCCACGTCTTGCAAAAGCGCATCGATTTCAGCCTTGCGGCCCACGGTAATATAGGGCAGACCGATGCGGGGCACGACCCCACCTTTCAAAGAGTTAATTACGGTTTGCGCGATTCTTTTGGGCACGCGTCTTTTCTTTTCCACTATGCTTCCTCGATTCCTAAAATTGCTAATAAGTCTGGCCGGTAATCATCAATAATTTCAGCATTGTCCCCGTCACTGTCAATGACCGTGTCGCCGATTTCGTCAAAAAGCTTGTCGTTGATGCCATCAACCAGCACTGACAAAAAGAGGTGATTCTGCTTCAGCAAAGGCTGATAGTCCTCTCCCTTGACCAGGTCCAGCAAAAAGCTGACTTCGATTGGGCTTAAGCCATAGTCATTTTCTGCTTTTTCAACTGTTTGTTTATCTGGCTCAACATCAGTTATTTCTACTGCTTCAGATTTTTCTTTCTGAACTGGCTTTTCCTTTACTGCTATATCTTTGGCTTCATTGGCTTCCTCAGCCTTTCTGCTTTCTTCAGCCTCTAATTCTTTCTCTTCTTCAGTCAGCAAATTGTCCCGGGTCACCGAAGCATCCGCCCGGATCTGGCTCAGTTTAGACAAGTCCAGGTCAATCTTGGGCCGGCTGGCTGCTTTTTGCTCAGCCAAAAAGACATTTATGCCCTTTTTTAGGGCTTCTAGATAGGCAGGTGGCACCGACTTTTCCTTGAGCTTACGTCCTAAATGAAGTGCATCCCTTAACAAGCGGTCAAATTCATGGACAAAGGCTCGCAAAAGCCGTCTTTGCTGTTGGCTGGGCCAGTATTGACTCACCTGCCACTGGCCGCCTTGACAGAGATAAGTAATCCCGCCTGGCAAGGCGATTTCCGCTTCTTGCACGGGGCTTGGACTATAAAAAGTCACCTCGTTAAACAGGGTCATCGGAACGGCCAGCTTTTGCCCAACCATGGTCTCGAGCAGGTCATATGGCCCCTCTCTTAAGGCCTGCCAAACCAGTTCCAGCGCCCGGTAAAACTTCTCAGGATCTTTTTTCAGCAAGGGGTTGGCCTTAGGCTGATAAGACGACAAGGTGCAGAGGGCCTGATACAGCTCACTCCCTGGCGTGTCTTTTTGCAGCAATGCTTGATAGATTTCTCCCCGCTTAATTTCACTGGTAAACAGCTGCTCGATTGCTTGTTGGGGGAAGGCGTAATAGACCATGTAATTTTGCAGAAGGTGCTTTTGCTGCCAAGAAGTAATCAAATTGCTCTTTTTAGCCATTTGCTTAAAAAGACGATTTAATTGCTCTAGCCCTTCTTCTTGATTCTTGACCCCAATCTGGCAGACCAGCTCGCTTTCTAGCAGATAATAATAGGCGTCTTGGCCTGGTTCTGCCTCCCCATTGCGAAAATGCGTCCGCCAGGTAAAATAGCCGCGCAGCTGCTTGGGGGTCAGGTCATGGTAGACCGGCCGGGTTTTCACGACGGTGCCAGCATAAGGGCATTCGTCCTCATAATCGGCCATTAGCTGGCCTTGGCAGTAAAAGTTGATCTCGCGCCTTTTGGCTGGGGGTGCTTGATAGTCATAGGCTTCCTGCATCTGCTTGATCCGGGCTGGAACTTCATTTTTTTCCTGCAGGCGGTTATGGTCGCTAGCCTGGATAAAGTCAGCTCTTGCCGGAATTTTTTCAGACTTGTACTCTTTTTCTGAAAGCTGACTCTGGTCGCCAGTTTCCGGCAACAAGACAATGTTTTCTTGTTCATGGACTTTTTCTGATCTTGGTGCCCTTCTTACCGGTTGCCCCGCCTGAAAGGCGGAATCGATGGTTTTATACAAAAAGGCTTCGTCCAGATCAGGACTGGTCAGATCCACCCGGACCCAGCCCGGATCTTGCATGAACTGGCTTGGGCCAAAAGCGGGCCGACTGGCAAAAAAGCGGGCAAGAGAACCCAGTTTCAGCTCCATGGCTTCTTCTACCTTGTCCCCTTTTTCTTTAAAAAGGAGGCCGAAACTTTCAGAAGCTCCCGGTGCGATCAGCGCGGCTAGGGAACTGGACTGGTTGCTGATAAATTCAATCTCGATCCCATATTTTCTTGTTAAGTAGTCAGTCAGATCCGCCAGCTTCATCGATTCACCCCATTTTTACGTCTTGCTCAATCTTAGCAACAAACATTATAACACATCTTCTTAGAGAATTTCGAACGCTTGTTCAAGAAGTTGAAAGCAACTCTTACATAAATAGAAAAAAGAAAATCTGTCCTCCTAACTTGGTTAGAAAGACAGATTTTTCTCTTGTAATCTAAAGTTTTGACGATTGCTTAGAAAATTACTTAGAAGACTATTTGAAATGTGAGGTATATTGCGGATCTCTAAAGTTGCCGGATTCTTTTGCCAGCCAAGCTGCTACCTGCTCAGCCAATTTTTCGGTCATAACGGGAGCAGCCTTGATCTGCTCTTGGCTGATCCCATCGATGTGGACCCCAGCTGTGAGGTTCAAGTTGCCAGGCAAGGTCTGTTTGATTTTTTCAAAGAAGACCCGGGCAATGATAATATCCTTATGGTAGCGGCCATCATGGCTATAGTAGTTGACCTCGGTCTTTTCACCGCTCGCTTTATCGTAGCAAAGCACGCTGCCGACGTGTGGCAAGTCCCCGCCATAAAGCAAAACGACTAGGTCCCGGTTGAGCCGGTGAACGACCGCGGTAATGGTATAGCCCGCCATGGAAACTTTAAACTGCTTCACTGTTTCTCGCCCCATCTTTTCGCGTAATCTCCTTCAATCCCTAAATTATCCAGCAAGCGCATGTTGGTCTGGTCGATCAAGTCTTGAATGGTCTTTGGTCGGCCGTAAAATGAAGGAATTGCCGGAATAATCTGCACGCCTAATTTGGCGAGTTTTAACAGATTTTCCAGGTGGATGGCCGATAGCGGCGTCTCCCGCGGCATCAAGATCAGCTTCTTTTGTTCCTTGATCATGACCCCGCTGGCCCGCATGATCAGGTCTAAGTCCAGGCCATAGCAGATACCAGCGACCGTCTTCATGCTGGCCGGTGCTACCACCATAGCGTCGACGCGAAAAGAGCCGCTAGAAATAGCAGAAGCCAGATTGCTGTTGTCTTCCACATGGTCAGCCAGGGCTTCCACGTCTGCCAGCTGCCAGTCCGTTTCGATCTGGATATTTTTCTTGGCCCAGTCGCTCATGACCAGCCAGGTTTCGACATCACTTTGTTCATGCAATTTTTGCAAAAGGTCAATGCCGTAAATGGAGCCGCTAGCGCCGGTAATCGCCACAATAATTCTCTTCATTTTCTACCTATTCATTATTCTGCTTTACTTTAAATATTTTTCCCAGTCTGGCACTTCCTTGAAGTGGGCTCTTTCAAACTGGTCCTTCATGTCAAATGGCACAGTCCCGTCGATAACGGTCTTTGAGCTCATCCCGCGGAAGCGGATGGACTTAGGGTCGTATTCTGGCCGCTCGGAAGGATCCAGTGGGTGGTTCCGCATCCCGGACAAGACCATGATGTCCTGGTCACCTTGAAAGCGCGTATTCATGGTCCAAACGACGTCGTTCATGTCAAAAATGTCCACGTCCTCGTCAACCAGCCAGACCGTCTTTAATTCCTTGAAGGCAGAAAAGGCTAAGATCGCTGCTTGTCTTTGGATCCCTTCGTCAGCTTCATTGTCCTTGTGGATCTGCATGATGGTCATCAACTTGCCCCCGCCAGCTGGTGGGTTATAAACGTTAACCACCTTGCCCGGGATGGCCTTGTCAACCAGCTCCAAAATCGAGGCTTCGGTTGGGATGCCGGCCATGGAAACGTGCTCTTCACTTGGCCCAATGACGCTTTGCATGATTGGGTTGACCTTGCGGTGGGTAACCGCCTTAACCTTTACCAGGTTAACGGCTGGGTTGGCATCACCGTTGTAGCCAGGGAATTCTGGCATGGCGTGGCCAGTGTGGGTGTTGATGTCCTCCACGATGGTTTCATTTGGCATGATTTCTGCTTCGATGACGTATTCAGCCCGGGCCAAGGCTTGTTCATCAACCGTAATCCCGTCAACCAGCTGCACTGGTTCTTGGCGAAGCGCCCCAGCAACATCCAGCTCGTCATAGCCAAGCGGAGTGGTTGGCGGCTCAAAAGTCGCCCCAATGGTCACGGTTGGATCTAGGCCAATGTTGATGGTGATTGGCATTGGCTTGTTCAGCTTTTCAAATTCCTTTTGGAAGTGGCCAATGTGGCGGCCGCCGGGCATGATATACATCCCCATAGTATCTTTGCCCTCGATGCAGATCCGGTGGATGGTCACGTCAGTCATGGACTTGTCCGGCATAGACCCTTTAACTAGGCCGCAAGTAATGTAAGGACCAGCATCGTATTCAGTGTTGGTTGGGGCTGGCACCAGCTTTCTTAAGTCAAAATCTGGGTCGCTGGCCAAATGAACCACCTCTTGCACTGGTGCTTCTTCTTTAGGAACAACAATTGGATGAACGGGATTTTCTACCGCATCCTTCAAGTAGCGGCCCAAAGTTTTCCAGTCATGGTGGAGCATCTTGCCCACACGCTTACGTGAAGCCATCAGCCCAATCAAGACCCGAGTGTTGGCAAAGCCCTTAACGTTATTGAACATCATGGCTGGGCCTTCTTTGGTTGGCCGCTCTACCGTGCCGCCGGCCCCAATGTAGCGGTAGACGCCAGAAATTTCGGCATCTGGGTCAACTTCAACGTCGGTTTCATGATAGTTAGCTGGATCATCTGCTAATTCGCGCAGCACCTTGCGCAGGTCCCAAGGATCAGTAATTTTTTCTGCCATAACTTTACTCCTTTAATCTTCAATTTCCTTAATTGTAGAGCGAATCAATTAAAGCAACAATTCAATCTCAATAGTGATTTATTCCGCTTTGGAATTATTATCGTCTTTTAGACTGTCTGCCATTTCCTGCCAAAAAAGATTTTGCACCTGGTTGTGCTTGCCCTTTTTTCTAACTAGGTAAAGGGTACTTGTAATCTTTTCTGCAAGCGGAACTTTCGTGAGACCCGCTAATTGGCTGTCCGGGATTGCCTTGTCCATCAAAACTGCAACGCCTAAGCCTTCTTTGACCATTTGTAATATGGCATCGACCCGTTCGCCCTGGTAAGAAAATTCCGGCTCAAAGCCGGCTTGCCGGCAGGCTTCTTGGACGACCGACTTGACTTTAGTTTTGGCGCTTAAAGTTAAAAAGTTCTCGTATTTCAGATCAGTCAGCGAAACGAAATTTTTTAGAGCAAAGCGGGAGTGGTCACTGACCAAGACCACCAGAGGATCTGCTTCAAAGGCTAAATATTCATCTCCCGGGTTAAAGTCTTCATGCCACTTGCGGATAAAGAGGAGGTCCTGGGGATGCCGCAGCTCGTGCTTCAAGTTAACGGATTCGTCTTCATGAAAATTGAGGTCAACTTCTGGATGCTGGTGCAAAAATTGGGTCGCCAGCTTGAAAAAGCGGTAGTTAGTCATAGTTGGGATCGCGTAAAGCTCTAGGCTATTCTCCTCTTCTTGCCGGCACTGATCAGCTTGATCTAAGAGCTCTTGGTAGATTGCGATCTCCTGTTGGGCATAGGGCAAAAGGCAGTGGCCGGCCTTGGTCAGGCGAACTGAGCGATTATTTCTTGCAAACAGCTTGAGTCCAAGCTCTTTTTCTAAAGAGGCGATCTGCTTTGACACCGTCCCTTGGGTTAAAAAGAGCTCATCGGCACTTTGCGAAAAACTAAGAGTCTTTGCTAATGAGACAAAGGTTTGCAGCTTGCTGATTTCCATTTTTTCTTCCATCCATTAATTTCAGTTATTGATGTTTCAATTATAAAAGAAAAAGCCTTAACTGTTTCTGAGTCCAGTCAAGACTTTTACCAAAACTTAAGCACCTAAGGCCTTCATGATCACGTTGACCCAGAACCAGGAAAAAGGCATGACCAGGATCATGGCCGGGATCATATCGGCTATTGGGAAGTTCTTAATCTTCGCCATTCTAAAACCAGTGGCTAGCATCAAAAAGCCCCCGCAAGCCTTGAAGTCGGTAATCATGGTTGCGTTAGTCAAAGGCAAGATAAATTGGGCCAAGATGAAGAGCAAGAATAAGACAATGAATTGCGGCACAGCAACCAGGCTGACTACGTAGCCCAGGTTGCAGGCAAAGATAGCTGCCGTAAAGAGGTCCAAGATGGCTTTAGAGAACAAAATGGAGTTGTCCCCAGTCATCCCGGCCGTTAGTGAGCCGTAAATCCCGGTCCCGCTGGCGCAAAAGAGCACGATGCTGGTCACCAATTGGTTGACAAATTCATCATGGCTGAGGCCTAATTTTTCAGCTGGGAAGTGCTTGCTGATTGGGGCCTGCATGGCCATGGCCCCCTTGTTGAACCAAGCGCCCAAATGGCAGACCAGGCCAATGGCCGTCCCCAAGATTAAAGCAAAAATGACAGCGGGCATATTTTTCATCGGGGCAATGGCCATAACCCCCATCCCCATGGAAGAAACCCCGAAAATCAAATTCAAATCACGTTTAAAATCATCGCTAAGCAAATGACCGCCAGCTGCCCCTAAAAGGCCACCAATTAAGACTGACGCTGCATCGACGATTGCACCTGTTGGCATATGAAATTCCTCCTTAAATTGTTATATTTAAGTTAACAAAGACTTAGATGTAAAACAATTCAAATCGCCAGGGGAATTATTCTAAAAAGGAATTGCCACTGTACTAATTTTCGAAGAAAAAATAAAAAAGCCTGCTTCCAAATGGAAGCAGACTTTTTGCCGTCGATTAACGACGACGTTCTGCGATACGAGCAGCCTTACCGCTACGAGTCCGCAGGTAGTAAAGCTTAGCGCGGCGTACCCGGCCGTGGCGAGTAACTTCAACCTTAGCAACACGTGGAGTGTTAACTGGGAAAGTCCGTTCAACGCCAACGCCTGAAGCGATCTTACGAACAGTGTAAGTAGCACCGATGCCAGTGCCCTTCTTCTTGATTACGACACCTTCGAAGATCTGAATACGTTCGTGAGTACCTTCAACAACACGTACGTGAACACGAACAGTGTCCCCAGCACGGAAGTCAGGCATATCGTCACGAAGTTGTTCTTTAGTCAATTCTTGAATTAATGGATCCATTATGTTTCTCCTTCTACGGCATTCATCAACCTTTTTGCGGCCAGCGGAACACCCCTAATCTTTTGTTGAAATACCAACTTCTATATAGTAGCAGATTTAAAAAGTCAGCGCAAGATTTTTTCTTATTTTTCTGAATCGGCAATTTCAGCCTTGATGTCAGCTAACATATGCTTTTCTTCTTTAGTTAGCTCTCGGCCCTCCAGCATGTCTGGCCGGTGCAGGTATGTCGCCTTTAAGGCTTGGTAGTGCCGCCATTCAGCGATCTTGCCATGGTTGCCGGACAAGAGGATGTCAGGCACCTTTTGCCCTTCAAAATCAGCTGGACGGGTATATTGCGGATATTCCAATAAGCCATCTGAAAAAGATTCTTCCACCGCCGACATGGCATTGCCCAAGATCCCAGGCAAGAGCCGCACGGTGGCGTCGATCATGGACATGGTCGGCAGTTCGCCGCCAGTTAAGACGTAGTCGCCAATTGACACTGCTTCGTCTGCCAGGTCATAGACCCGCTGGTCAAAGCCCTCAAAGTGGCCGCAGATAAAGGTCAGATTCTCTTCTTTGGACCATTCCTGAGCCATCTGCTCATTAAAAGTCTTGCCCTGAGGCGCAGTGATGATAACCTTGCCCTTATTTTCTAAAGATTCTAGAGCCGCCTTGATGGGCATGATTTGGAGGACCATCCCAGCCCCGCCCCCATATGGCGTGTCGTCAACCGAGGCATGGGGTCTAGTTGAAAAATCGCGGAAGTTGACCAGGTTTAGTTCCCACTTGCCATCTTCTTGCCCGCGCCCAAGCAAAGACACCTGCAAGGGGGTAAACATTTCTGGAAACAGGGTCAAAACATTGATCTTCACTATCTTAAGCCCTCCATCAATTGTACCCGTACTACTTTTTGCTCAATATCAACGCTCTTGACCACATCCGGAATATAAGGGATCCAAAACTTCTTCCCATTTTCTTCCGTAACTTCCCAAATGTCGTTGGCACCTGGGGCTTCAATGTCAGTCAGTTCACCAATCTTATCGCCCTGTTCATCGTCAACGACCGTGCAGCCTAAAAGGTCCCGGTAGTAATATACCCCATCTGGCAATTCGCCTTGGTCTTCTTCACTGACAACCAGTTCTTGCCCCTTCACCTTCTCGGCTTCATCAATCCCGGGAATTTCGTTAAAAGTTACCAGCCAAAACTGCTTAAAGGGCCGACCAGACTTAACCGTTACTTCTTGGCGATTGGGCCCTAGGTACAGTCTTGAGCCTTCAGCAAACCGGTCTTCTGGAAAGTCAGTTGTGATCGCCACCTTAACTTCGCCCTTTAAGCCGTGCGTTGCCACGATCTTGCCCACGTTGTAGTAGTTCATCGTTATCTTGATCCTTTTCAATAAAAAAAGTTTGAAGCGCGTGCCTCAAACTTTCTCCAATTACTTGTTGTACTTTTCGTCGTGCAACTTAGCCATCAAGCCAGCGCCTGACAGAAGTGAACGAACAGTGTCTGAAGGTTGTGCACCCTTCTTCAGCCATTCAAAGATCTTGTCTTCGTCCAGCTTCAATTCCTTTGGTTGTGAAACTGGGTTGTAGTAACCAACTTCTTCGATGAAGCGGCCATCACGTGGAGCACGTGAATCTGCTACAACGATACGGTAAAATGGCTTTCTCTTGGCACCCATACGGCGCATACGAATCTTAACTGACATTATGTGTCCTCCTAAATTTCAATAGTTATACTATAGCACGGAAAAAAGGCCCTGTAAAGTATTTTTCCTTAACAGTTTCAAAAAATTAGGAGTGGAAGCGCTTGACCTTCTTCAGTCGCTTAGCCTTTTTCTTCTTAAAGCTCTTGCCCATCTTCCGCATGGCCATCTTGGCCATTGGGGAGTTCATCCCTGGCAATTTTTCTAGATCCTTGAAGTTGCCCTTAGTAACCTTGGACATCATGTCCTTGGCCACCTTGAATTCCTTGATCATCCGGTTGACTTCTACGATTGGCACCCCGCTCCCGGCAGCGATTCGGCGCCGGCGGCTTGGGTTCAGCAGGCTTTCATCTTCTCTTTCTGCTGGAGTCATGGAGTAGACGATAGCCTTGGTATGGGCGATCTGCTTTTCGTCAATGGACATGTTCTTTAATTGCGGGTTGTTGGCCATGCCTGGAATCATCTTCATGATTTCGTCCAGCGGCCCCATCTTTTGCACCTGCTCTAACTGGTCAATAAAGTCGTTAAAGTCAAAGGTGTTTTCTCGCATCTTTTGGGCAACCTTTTCGGCTTGCTTGGCGTCATAGTCTTGCTGAGCCTTTTCAATCAAGGTCAGCATATCCCCCATGCCAAGGATTCTGGAAGCCATCCGGTCTGGGTGGAAGACTTCAAGATCGGTCAATTTTTCGCCTTGACCAGTGAAGAGGATTGGCTTGCCGGTTACGGCTCTAATGGACAAGGCGGCCCCGCCGCGGGTGTCCCCGTCCAGCTTGGTCAAGATGATGCCGGTGATGTCCAGACGGTCATTAAAGCCTTGAGCTACGCCAGTTGCAGCTTGCCCGGTCATGGCGTCAACCACCAAGAGGATGTTGTCTGGGTGGGCCACCGCCTTGACTTCTTCCAGTTCCTTCATCAAAGGTTCATCGATTTCCAATCGCCCGGCCGTGTCGATGATGACGTAGTCGTTGCGGTGCTTGGCAGCTTCGGCTAAACCGGCTTCCACGATCTTGGCAACGTTCTTTTCATTTAAGTCGCTGTAAACTGGAACTTCCAGCTTTTCCCCGATCTGCTTGAGCTGGTCGATGGCAGCTGGCCGGTAGATGTCGCCCGCAATCAAAAATGGCCGGGCCTTTTCTTCCTTCATCAGGCGGTAGGCCAGCTTCCCAACCGTGGTGGTCTTACCAGTACCCTGCAGACCGACCATCATGATGATGGTTGGGATGTGCGGCGCCTTGTTTAAGCTAACCGCCTCTTCCCCCATCATCTTTGTCAATTCTTCGTTAACGATCTTGATGACCTGCTGACCTGGGGTCAGTGATTCTTGGACTTCTTGGCCCAGAGCCCGCTTTTTGATGGTCTTGATAAAGTCCTTAACGACTTTAAAGTTAACGTCGGCTTCTAAGAGGGCCAGACGGATTTCTCTAGAAGCGGCGTTAATGTCGTCTTCAGAAATCTTGCCCTTGCCAGTCAGGTTGCGCAGGGCTTTTTGCAATCGTTCGCTTAAATTTTCAAATGCCATTTATTTTATTCTCCTCTAACCAGCCGCAAGAGGGCTTGCAGCTGCTGTTTCGTGCCGGCTACATCATCATCGTCTAGACAAGCTTCTGCATTTTCTAGTCCAGCTTCAATTTGGCCAAAAGTGGTCAAGAGCTGCAGCTTGGCTTCATATTTCTCCAGCGCCTTGGTGCTTCTTTTCAAATTGTCATAGACCGCAGCTCTTGAAACCTGATGATTGTCGGCAATTTCACCTAGTGAAAGGTCGTCATAATAATAATCTTCAAAATATTCTTGCTGCCCACTGGTTAGCAAGCTGCCATAGAGGGCGTATAAATCGCCCAGGGCTTCGTTTTTGCTTAGTTCATCCATCTTTTTCACCTGGATATAAGTATATCAAAAAGTAGCCGGTCCATAAAGAAAAGCACCGCAAGATGCGGTGCTTAAATTGCTTAAAATTAAAGATTTTTGTCCATGTTAAAGGTCAGCTTAGACATCTTGATGGCTTCCTTAAAGAGCTCGCCCCAGACCTTTTCGGTTTCCTGGCGGGTATGAGCGACCGTTTCTTGGTTGGCCTTAGTTAAGTATGTGGTCAATTCTGCGCCTTGATACTTTTGACTAGCTGAAATCACTTCTTCCACCCGGCTTCGGAAGTAGCGGTTTAATTCCGTCAAGTACTTCACGTCGACTTGAACGAATTGTGGATAGTGGCTTTCAACCAGGGCCGCAAAGGACTTGTAGTACCACCAGGCATCATTCATGTTGTAGTCAAGGCTAGTATTGTTGTATGACGGATCCGTGTCATTCATGTTGGTAAAGAAAGGCACAAATGGCGTGAAGGTTGGACCGCCGATGCAGAGCCACATGATGCCGGCCATCTCTTCTGGCACGTCCCGGCGAATTTCCAGGATGTGGGCGTTTTGGGTCCGGTTTAAGCCGATTGGCCGGTAGCGGTGGTGTTCTTCATCCGTCCCGCGGGTGCCAAAGGGATCAAAGACCGTGTCTTGGTAGTGTGAGCCCAAGATATATTCGATGTCTTCTTTGCTGATCTTCTTTTCTGCCCGGCGGATAAATGGCAAGTCTGGGTCTTCAGGGTCTTGCTCAATGCTTGGGTTCAGGATCTTTTGCCCATACCAAACCCGGGAAGTGTTGTAGTGGCGGTCTTGCTCAGTATAGGTGCCAAAAATGTGGCGGAAGTTCCAGGCGTAGATGTCTGGATTTAAATTGTGGTCAGCCACAAATTCCCGGATGCCTTCGCTCCACATGAAGTCGTCCGGCTTGTCAAAGGCGACTTCTTCAATGGAAACCCGATTAGCAGCAATTGCGTAGGCATCGTCTGGAATTCTTTGGGCCACCCAGTGGTGACCGGTTACGATTTCCATGTACCAGATTTCGTCCTTATCAGAAAAAAGCACGGAGTTGCCAGCTGGTGACCCATACTTAGCAATCAGCTTGCCCAGATACTGTACGCCATCCCGAGCTGAATCAATATAAGGCAAAACAACGTTAACGATGCAGTCTTCGTCAAGACCGTCCACCACTAATGGATCAAAGGCCAAGGTCCGCTCATTGCCGTAAGTTGATTCGGTGGCTGACATGGCCACGTTCTTTTCGTTAATCCCGCTTTCTTCATAGTAGCCGTACTTCTTGTAGTCAACGTTTGGCACGGCTGGGTAGCGGTAGGCATCTTCTGGCAGGTCCATTTCAAACTTGTTCAGCCAAGATTTGATCTTGCGGCCCTTTTGCCCGTGAACGGCAGGATTCACGACAAACTTCTGCTGGTTTAATGGAGAAAAGGTATCGTCATTTCTGGCGATCAAGTTGTTGCCATCCATGGCGGCCTTTTTGCCAACCAGGATGCTGGTACATGCATCATCTTTCATGGAAATCGAAAATCTTCTTTCTTTTATTCTTGAAAAAACTAATTTAGATAACTTTTTGACTAATTCTTACAGCAGGTCGTGGAAGAGACCAACGGCAAAGTTAGCAGCATCAAAGTCGGCCAAATCTTCTGGCTTTTCGCCTAAACCAACCAGCTTAACCGGCAGCTTCATTTCGTGACGAATGGCCAAGACCACGCCGCCCTTAGAAGACCCATCCAGCTTGGTCAAAACCAGACCAGTTAACTTGGTCGTCTTGTCAAATTCCTTGGCCTGCATCAAGGCATTTTGCCCAGTTGACCCGTCCAAAACCAGCAAAGTTTCGGCTGGCTGGTCTGGCAGCTGCTTTTTAATGGTTCTTTGGATCTTTTCTAGTTCATTCATCAGGTTAACCTTGTTTTGCAGACGTCCCGCCGTGTCGACCAAGAGGTAGTCAGCTTGTTCATCGATCGCCTTGGTCAAGCCATCGTAAACAACGGCAGCTGGGTCAGCTTGGTCCTTGCCGCGAACAACTGGAACGTCGACCCGCTTGCCCCATTCAACCAGCTGCTCAACCGCCCCGGCTCTAAAAGTGTCGGCAGCAACCAGGATGACTTTTTTGCCTTGGTCATGCAGGCGCTTGGCCAGTTTGCCGACCGTGGTCGTCTTGCCCGCGCCGTTGACGCCGACAAAGAGGTAGACATTTGGCTTGGCGCTAGGGTCATAAGCTAGTTTTTCTTGTTCTGGATCACCATTGTCGTCGTAGACTTCAACCAGCTTTTGCACGATGACCTTCTTTAAGTCGTCCCGGCTCTTGGCCTTTTGCAGCTTGGCTTCTTCCCGGAGCTGGTCAGTCAAGTCTTCGCTGGTTTCATAGCCAACGTCTGACTCAATCAGGAGTTCTTCCAGGTCATCGAAGAAGTCTTCGTCAACCGTTCTGAACTTGGCCAAGAAGGCGTTCAGCCGCGCCCCAAAGCCCTTGTTGGTCTTGGACAAGCCCTTTTCGTAGAGCTCAACGTTCTTGTCTTCGGTGGTTGTTGCTTCTGGTTCAGACTCTGCAGCTTGTTCAGTTGACTCTGCTTTTTCTTCTGGAGCAGCTTCTGCTTCTTCAGGCTTTTCTTCGACTGCTTCTTCCTGGACTGCTACTTTTTCTTCAGCAACAGGAGTTTCTGCTTCAGCTTCTTCCTTAACTTCTGCACTGTCGGTTTCTTCTGCTTCAGTACTTTCAGCAGATTCTTCCGTCTCTACTGTTTCTTTTGTAGTATCAGCACTTTCAGGAGCTTCTTCAGCTGCTTCTTCCTTTTCTTTTTCTTCTGCTTGCTCTTGTTCTTCTTGAGCTTTTTTCTCTTTTTCCTCTTCGGTTTCTTTTTGCCCAAAAAGGCTCTTCTTAATGCGATCGAATAATCCCACGACTACACCTCATCTTGATAATCTTTCAGTGATACTGACAAAACTTGCGATACCCCAGATTCCTGCATCACGACCCCGTACAGCTGATCGGCCATTTCCATGGTCCCCCGCCGGTGAGTGATCACGATGAACTGGGTCTTGGTATCATATTGCTTTAAAAAGTGAGCAAAGCGCACAACGTTGGCATCGTCCAGCGCTGCTTCTACTTCGTCTAAGACGCAGAACGGCACTGGGTTGACTTCCAGCATGGCAAAAAGCAGGGTAATCGCCGTTAGACTGCGCTCGCCCCCAGAGAGGAGGCTGAGCCGCTGCAGCTTTTTGCCAGGAGGCTGGGCGATGATCTCGATCCCACTTTCTAAGAGGTCATCTGGATCCGTCAAAGCCAGTTTGGCATTGCCACCGCCAAAGACCTGCGGGAAGAGGCGACTAAAGGACTCGGCAATTTGGTTAAAGCTTTCGCTGAAGCGGTCCTTGACCTCTTGGTCTAGTTCGTCCATCGACTTTTGCAGGTTTTCCCGGGCCTCCAGCAGGTCGTTTTGCTGCCCATTCAAAAAGTCATAGCGCTCTTTTACTTCCTGGTATTCATCAATAGCTGCCAGGTTAACCGGCCCGATATCATCTAAGGACAGCTGGTGGAGCTTGACACTTCTTCTTAGGGCATGGCAGTGCTCTGGCGTATTTTCAACCTGAGCCTGCTTGAGTGCCGCTTCGTAAGTCAAAGAATAATCTTCATTTAACTGGGTCAGGCGCTGGTTGAGTTTTCCTTGCACCGTTGCCAGGTTAACCGACCGCTCTTCTTGCTCACTAGCCGCATTTTTCCGCAGGTCATAGTTGCGGGTGGCCACGGCTTCTAGCTGGTTGATCTGACCATTTAACTGGCCCAAAAGCTGGCTTGCCCGGTTTAGCTCGCCTTCTTTTTCAGCCTTGATTTTTTCCTGCTTGCCCAGATCCAGCAATAATTCTTCTTTCTTGCTGGCTGACAGGTTGCTAGAAGCTGCTAGTGCCTGCACCTTGTCTTGGAGCTGCTGAATCTGCTTTTGGCTTGCCCGTTTTTGTCCCTGCTTTTCCTTAATCCGGTTATTCAGGTTTTCCAGCTTGTTTGCCAAAACCGCGATCTGCGGATCCAGCTGAGCAAGCTCAGTTTGCACGCCTTGGTTGTGGTCCGTGTAGTTTTGGATGGCTTCTTGCAAGTCCGCCATTTCCTGCTTTTGCTTCTCAGCCTGCTTCTCTAAGGCAGCTCTTTCAGCGGTCACCTTAGCAAGCTCAGCTTGCTGCTTTGCCAAAGCCGCCTTTTGTTCAGCCTGCTGCCTTTGGTAGAGCTGGCTGGCGCTTTCTAAGCGGCCAACTTCTTTTTCCTGGCTCTTGAAGGTCAAGGCGACTGTATTGATTTCCTGGTCTTGTTCTTGCAGCTCTTGACCTAATACCGCAATTTTTTGCTCAATTTCAGCTAATTCTTCAGACTTTTGCTTGAGACTGCGCTCTAGGTCTTGAACATTGGCAGCCAAGGATTCGATGGCTTCTTGAGCCTTGGCAATTTCCGCTGTCGTTTGCAGAGGCGAGTTGTTTCGCTGGTTTCTAGCACCACCGGTCATGGCCCCGCCTGGGCTGATCACGTCCCCGTCCAAGGTGACGACCCGGTAGCGGCCAATCTGCCGGGAAACCTGCATGGCAGTATTCATCTGGTCCACAATGATGATGTTGCCTAACAGGTACTGGATGGCTGGCTCAATCTTGATCCCGCCCTTAGCTGTTACCAGGTCACTCGCAACGCCGCAAAAGCCCGGATACTGCTCTAAAGCCCGCTTGGTTGATTCCGGAATCGCCCGGTAGCGCAAGCCGTCAAGTGGCAAAAAAGTTGCCCGGCCCAGGTGCTGACGCTTGAGCTGGTCAATAGCATCCCGAGCTGCCAAACGGTCTTGGGCAACCAGGTTCTGCACGCCCCCGCCTAAAGCCGTCGTCATTGCGGCTTCAAGGTCACTGGGGAAGGTCAAGAGCTCACCGACAGCCCCGATAATGCCAGGGTAGTGGTCCAGATGGTTCAGGATCTGTCTGACGCCAGCATAGTAGCCTTCGTGCCGCTTTTGGATGTTTTCTAAGGCATCCCGTCTAGCGGTCAACCTTTGCAGGTTAACCTGGGCCATTTGCAGCTGCTTTTCAGCCGTCTGCTTGGCAATCCCCGCCTTGCCAGCAGCATCTTGCAGCTGCTGGTAATCAGCCTGCTTGGCCTGCCGATCCTGGGTCAGCTTTTTCCCCTTGGACCGCAGTTTTTCCAGCTCCTGCCGGCTGGCTTCCAGCTGACTAGATACGTCATCATAGCGCTGGTCACGAGACTCTTCATTTCGCTTAATCTCGCTTTCCAAAAAGAGCTGCCGGTTTTTAGCCGTCGTTTGGTCCTGCAGGGTTTGGATATAGTTGTTTCTGGTATCTTCCAGGCGCTGGCGCAGCTGCTCAGGGTCTTCTGTTAGATCAGCAGCCAGCTTTTCTCTCTGGTTTTCAAGAGCGTTCTTTTTGGCTTCTAGTTCACTAGCAGCCTTGTTCAGTTCAGCCAGTTCTTGGTCAGCCTGAACCACTGCCGCTTTGAAAGCTTCCAGCTGCTTTTCGTATTCTTGCTTGGTTGCCTGGTCATATTGGCTGGATTGCTGGGACACCTGCAAGGAAGTATTGATCTCAGACAGCTGACTGCCTAGCTTAACGACTTCTGCCTGCAGCTTGTCCCGCTTTTCGCTTTCCAGCTGATATTCTTCCCTTTTAGCGGCTAGCTTGGCTTGGGACTGCTTGACTTCAGCATCCAGTCGGCTTAAGAGCTGTTTGCTTTCCGCTAGCTTACCCTTGATTTCCTGCTCTTCTTCACTCAAATTAGAAATTTCAAAGGCTAGCAGGGTCTTTAAGTCATTGTCCAGGGCCGTTTTTTGGAACTTGTATTCTTGCGCCAAAGAACTCTGCTCATGCAGGGGCTCAATCCGCTTTTCCAGTTCCTTGACCAGGTCGTTGATCCGGATCAAGTTGTCGTTGGTCGCCGCCAGCTGCCCTTGGGCCTGCTGCTTTTGCTGCTTAAAGTGCAAAACGCCGGCGGCTTCTTCAAAAATCCCCCGCCGCTCTTTTGCCTGGGAGTTTAAGATCTGGTCCACCCGGCCCTGAGAGATGATGGCTAAGGAATTTTGTGAAATCCCGGAGTCCATAAAGAGCGCCCGGACATCCCGCAGGCGCACCGATTGGTTGTTGATCTGGTAATCATTGTCGCCAGAGGCTAAAATCCGCCGGCTGACCACCACCTGGTCGGCTGGGAAGTCCAGCTCCCGATTTTTATTGTCAAAAATCATGGTCACCTGCGCCCGGTTTAGGGGCTTGCGGGTGGCAGAACCAGCAAAGATGATGTCTTTCATGTTCCGCCCACGCAAGGACTTGGCGCTGCCTTCCCCCATCACCCAGCGAATGGCTTCGGTAATATTGCTTTTGCCAGAACCGTTGGGGCCCACGATGCCGGTGATCCCCTTGGTAAAGTCGATTATGGTCTTATCGGCAAAAGATTTAAATCCATCAATAATTAAACTTGTGAGGGGCACTATTTTTCCCTTTCATTCAACCGGCTTAAGGCATGCTTAGCCGCATCTTGTTCAGCCTTCTTCTTATTGCGGCCCTCGCCTTGAGCCAAGACCTGGCCGTCCACGCTGACTTCGACTTCAAAGTGAGGCGGCTGCTGGCTTTCCGTTAAAACCCGATACTCAATCTTGACCGTCCCATTTTGCTGCAAGAATTCCTGCAGGTCAGTCTTAAAGTCTCGAGACGGGGTAAAGTAGCCGGCATCGATCAAAGGATAAACCGTCTGCTTTAAAAAGTTTTCAACAGCGCCGATGCCTTGGTCTAAGAACAAGGCACCGTTAAAGGCTTCAAACACGTCTTCTAGGAGCGCCTTGCGTTCCCGGCCGCCAGCCTTTTCTTCGCCGACGCCCAGCTGGATTTCTTCTTTAAAGCCGCATTCTAAGGCAACTTTAGAAAAACCTTCCGTTCTAACAATGTTGGATCTCAAGCGGGTCAATTCGCCTTCATTTAGCTTTTGAAAATGGCGATAGAGGTAGTCAGAAACCGTAAATTCCAAGACGGCATCGCCTAAGAATTCCAGCTTTTCGTAATTGCCATAGTTTTTTCGAGGATTTTCGTTTACGTAAGATGAATGGGTGAAGGCTTCTTCGAGCAGCCGTTCATCCTTAAACTTGACTCCATAGTCATCAGATAGCTTTTTAATAAATTTTGTCGAAACCATGCTTGTTTCAGTCCTTTCGTATCATTGAAATTATACCAAAAAGGCCGCCAGCCTTGCCGGATTTTTAACAATCCAAATAAAAAACTCTGTTAAAAAACAGAGTTTCTTAATGCTTATCAATGATTTGTTTACTTCTTAAAGCCCACCTTGTACCAGAGCGGGTGGTTGTTGTTTTCTTGAGAAGATTCAAGAGAGTAATTTAGCAAGTTCTTGTTGATTGCCATGATCCGGTAAGAACTGGTCAAAGGAATGACATATGCCTGGTCTTGCATGTACTCTTGCCATTCCTTAAAGACCTTGATCCGGTAGTTCAGGTTAAAGGATTTTTCTGAGTCCATCTCATTGATCAGCTTTGTGTTCTTTGCCGTTGCAAAACGGCCTAGGTTGTACTGGGTCCCAGAACCAAAGATCCCGTTTTGGGATGGCTCATCGTTTAAGCTCCAGCCAGCAATGAACATGTCCACTTGGGAATCATCGCTAAATAAGAGACTGTAAAAGTTGTTGAATTCCATCAGGCTGCCGGACGTTAAGGTCACGTGAAGGCCGATCTTGCGCCACATCTTAATGTAGTTATTGATGATCTTGACTTGGCTAGAATCCCCGGTCATGGCAGCCAGGTGGATGGTGAGCTTGTGCCCTTGCGGGTCGCGGCGGTATTTTTCACCCTTCTTGCGCTTGTAGCCTGCCTTGTCCAAAAGCTCTTCGGCTTTTTTCGGGGAATATGGGTAGCCGTCAAGGCTGTCATTGTAGTAGTCGCCATATTCAGCAGGGATCAAGGTCTTGATTCTAAAGGTCAAGCCAGACGTATATTTGCGCTCAATCTCAGTAACGTTCATGGCATAGCCAATGGCCTGCCGCAGGGACTTGTTGGCCATCTTGGTCTTTTTGTTCATCTTAACCTGGCTAGTCTTAGCATCCCAAGTCCCCAGCTTAAAGCCTAAGTAAGTGTAACTCAGCGGAATATTCGCTACAAATTTGTAGCCTTTTTGCTTTTTAATCTGGCTCCACTGGGAATTAACCACTTCAATGACGTCGTAAGTCTTTTGCTTGATGGCTGTCGCCACTGACTTCGGCGAAATGATGGAGATCACGATCTTTGACAGACTTGGCGTCCCCCGCCAGTAGTACTTGTTGGGTACCCAGGTGACGGATTGACCAGTCTCCACGCTCTTGACCTGGTAAGGACCAAAATAAATCGGCTTTTGCCGAATCTGATAACTGCTTCTGAGCTTTTTAAAAGGAACGTTCTTTAAATAGTGGTAAGGCACAGCTGATTCCCAGAAATAGCCGTTTCCCGTCTTCAGCATCCCCGGGTGCATGGCGGAAAAGTGAATGACAACTTTCCTGCCCTTTTCCCCATCAGGCATCTCGATCCCCGAAATCGTCTTGGCCTGGCCATCGTGGTAGGCCTTTAAACCGACAACGTCTTGCAGGGATGAAGTATAGTGGGCGGAATTGGTAGCCCGGTTGGCGATGACCTCATAAGCATATTCAACGTCCTTGGCTACGACCTGCTTGCCATCAGACCACTTCACGCCCTTTTTGATGGTGATCGTGATCGTTTTCGCCTGCCGGTCTAAGGAAAATCTGGCAGGGCCACTGTCTGTGATGTTATAGCTGTTATCCGTATCAAACAAGGACTCTGAGCCAAACTGGGCCAGCTTGGCTTCAGTCGTAGAATCAGCCAATTCATCTGAAAAGATCCCAGAAAAAGGCGTATCCGTCTCAAGGGCCACCTTCATGGTTCCAGACTTTTTGGTCGTGCCAAAGCTGGTGGCAATTGGGAACTGCATGGCATCTTCGGCACCGCTATTGGTGTTCTTTTGGCTAGTTTTTTGCTGACCGCAGGCTGTGAGCAAGAATGCTGCTAACAAGCAAACCGTCAGGAAGCGAATTTTCCTCATTAAAAATCCCCTTTGCTAATTACTCTCCTAGTTTTATAGTTTAGCATATTGTGAAAAAGAATTCTTAGAGCAAAAAAGCATTCATCAATTAATGCTGATGAATGCTTCCAAATTAATTTTTAATTAGCTTGGTAAAGAATTACCCTTGGTGGCTTTTGATGTAGGCTACAGCGTCGCCCACAGTAGCCAGCTTTTCGGCTTCTTCGTCAGGAATTTCTGCACCAAATTCGTCTTCCAGCTGCATGACAAATTCTACCAAGTCGATTGAGTCTGCATCCAGGTCTTGGGTGAAGTTGGTGTCCATGGTGATCTTGCTTTGGTCCAATTGGAAGTTGTCCGCAATCAGCTTGGCAATCTTGTCAAAAATTTCTTGTTCAGTCATCTCGATGATCTCCTTTAATTTTTTCTTGTCTTTTTAATCTACTTACTAAAAACTACTTGCTAAATTCAGCCTTAAATGCTGAAATCAAGTCTTCAGTCAAAATCTTGTCAATCTGCTTAACGGCGTAGTATACTGCCCGGGCATCTGAGCGGCCGTGCTGCTTGACAACTGGTGAGTTAACCCCCAGCAAAACTGCCCCGCCGTACTTAGCCGTATCAAAGCGGCTAGCTACCGTCTTTAGAGCATCCTTGGCTAAGAGCGCCCCAAACTTAGCCTTCACGCCGTTATTCATCAGGCCATCTTTTAAGAGGTGGATGATGACGCTTGCCGTACCTTCAATGCTCTTTAAGACCGCATTGCCGGTAAAGCCATCAGTCACCACGACATCGGCTTTGCCAGTTAAGAGTTCGTGGCCTTCGATGTTGCCGGTAAAGTTCAGCTTGCTGTCCTTGAGCAGCTGATAAACCGCCTTATGGAGGTCATCACCCTTGTCATATTCAGCCCCGTTATTTAAGAGAGCCACGCGCGGGTTCTTCACGCTGCGGACCTTTTCAGCATAGTAAGCTGCCATTTCTGCCCATTGCAGCAGGTATTCTGGCTTACTCGTGGCGTTGGCCCCAACGTCGATGATGTTGAAGCCATCATCTGAAGACTGCACCGGCATGGTTGGCATAAGGCCTGGCCGCGCCACGCCCTTGATCCGGCCGATGATAAAGATGCCGCAAGAAAGCAGCGCCCCCGTGTTGCCTAATGACAATAATGCGTCTGCCTTGCCTTCCTTGACCCAGTTGGCCGCAACCACCATGGAAGAGTCCTTCTTGGTCCGCATGGCCTTGACTGGCTCATCTTCATCTAAAATTACTTCGGTCGTAGCCACGATTTCAATTTGCGGATCATCTTGGGGCAAAAGTTCCTTTAACTGAGCCTCATCGCCAAAGAAGATAAATTGGTCTTCTGGCAGCTCTGCTTTTGCCTTTAAGACGGCATCAACGATTGCCTTTGGTGCGTTTTCCCCGCCCATGGCATCAATCGCAATTCTTTTCATTTCTTGTCTCAATTTCTTTCTAGATTATGACCTTGCTTGTACAAGTTTATTATATTCTAACACATGCTTTAAATCTGCCAACTGATCTGCCTTGAGGCCGGGATCCTTTGCCACGATCTCTTGCGCAACTTCTCGAGCAGCCACCATGACCGGGTAGTCGCTAACCACGCTGCCCATCTTAAATTCTGGCAAGCCAGACTGAGCCTTGCCAAAAAGATCCCCTTCGCCCCGCATCTTCAAGTCTTCTTCAGCCAGCTTAAAGCCGTCGCGGGTTTCGGCCACGATTTGCATCCGCTTTTTGCCAGCTTCAGTCTTGGGGTCAGCTACAAAGACGCAGTAACTTTGCGTCTGCCCCCGGCCAATCCGCCCCCGGAGCTGGTGCAATTGACTTAAGCCAAAACGGTCAGCGTCAAAAATGATCATCAAGTTGGCATTGGCCACATCGACCCCTACTTCGATCACACTCGTCGTCACCAAGATATCGATCTCGCCCTCGCTAAAGCGAGTCATAATCTCATCTTTGTCAGCGCTGGCCATCTTCCCGTGGAGCAAGACCACCCTTTGGTCAGGAAAATCATGGGTCAGCCGCTGGCACAAGGCTTCGGCATTTTCCAGGTCCATGGTTTCTGATTCCGTAATTAAGGGCGTGACCGCATAAATCTGGAAGCCCTGGGCGAGCTGCTCTCTCATCAAGCGGTAGACCTCATCCATCTGATCGCTGGTCTTCCAAGCCGAGATAATCGGCTTTCTCCCGGCCGGCAGGTGGCGGATTTCTGATAAATCCGTTTCCCCGTAGACCGTCAAAGCTAGTGACCGCGGAATCGGCGTTGCCGTCATCGCCAGGATGTCTGGGTGATCGCCCTTGTTGATCAAGGCTAGGCGCTGCGCCACCCCAAAGCGGTGCTGCTCGTCGATAATGACTAGACCCAGCTTTTTGAAAATGACCTTGTCTTGAATCAGAGCGTGAGTTCCAATCACAACGTTGATCATGCCATCCGCTAATTCCTTATAGATCTCCCGCCGCTCCATAGCCTTGGTCGATCCCGTTAAAAGGGCGCAGCGGACGCCAAAGGGCTCCAGCATCTCTGAAATATTGCGAAAGTGCTGGTTGGCCAGGATTTCCGTTGGCACCATCAAGGCTGCCTGATAGCCGGCCGTAATTGCGCCGTAGATGGCGAAGACCGCCACCACGGTTTTCCCAGACCCTACGTCCCCTTGCAGCAGCCTTTGCATTTGCTTGTCGACAAACATGTCCGCAAAGATCTCGTTGATCACCTTTTTCTGGTCAGGCGAGAGCTCAAAAGGCAAGGACTTGGTCAAAGCCGCAATTTCGCCTAGGTCATACTTTTTAGCATGACCAATTCGCTTTTTGTTGCTAGTAGACAATTGCGCCATCTGCATCTGAAAGAGGAAAAATTCCCGGAAAACCGCGCTGCGTCGGCCGGCTCTGGCTTCATCTGGATTTTTGGGATGGTGCATGGCCATGACCAAGTCGCGATCAGAAAGCAGCCGGTACTTTTGCCGGATCTCATCTGGCACTGCATTGCCGACGCCTGGCAGACATTCAGCAATAGCTTGGTCAACCAAGCCTTGCAGCTTTTTTTGCTTAATGTGGCGGTTAACCGAATAAATCGGGGCCATGCCGTTATCAGCATTTTTAGCAGCCACTAGTTTATAGGCTGACAGGCTTTGCTTACGCAGGTCGTACTTGCCGTAGATGGCCACCTCCTGCCCTACTTCCAGCTGCTTAGACAGCCATGGCTGGTTAAAAAAATTGACCATGATAATATCATGGTCAATTCGCAGCTTAAAGCTGACCCGGCTTTTGCGGTAGCCAAAGTAGTTCTGGTATGGAGTGGTAGCCACGATGCCTTTCAGCATCACCTTCTGACCATCATTGAGTTGATCTAAAGGCAAAGTCTCCAGCTCATCATACCGGTAGGGAAAGTAAAACAGCAGATCATAAATGCTATAGATTCCTAAACTTTGCAAGGCTTCGCCTGTCTTGGCACCGACGCCTTTCAGGGAAGTCACAGGCATCAAAACCGCGTCATCTAAAGTCATTATTCTACCGATACCAAGAAGTTGTAAACTGGTTGACCACCGTCGTGGATTTCAAATTCGAAGTCGTCATCTTCATGGCTGCCTTCAAGTTGGTCAACAACGGCTTGAGCTTCGTCCTTAGTAGCGTCGCTGCCGTACATCACCGTGATGATTTCGGAGTCTTCGTCAACCATCTTTTCGGTCATTTGGACAGTAGCGGCAATTGGGTCTGCGTTGTCAACGACGATGGTCCCGTCCACGATCCCGATAAAGTGACCCTTGTGGATTTCGATGCCGTTGATTTCCGTGTCACGAGTTGCGCGGGTCACTTCACCAGACTTAACTGAATCCAGTTCATCAGTCATGGCTTCAACGTTTTCGTCGACGCTAGCGTCTGGGTTGAAGGCCAGCATTGCCGTCAGACCCTGTTGGACGGTCTTGGATGGTACGATCCCGACTGGAATTTCAGCAACTTCAGCTGCTTGCTTAGCAGACATGATGATGTTGCCGTTATTTGGCAAGATGATGGCTTGCTTTGCGCCAGACTTGCTGATGGCATCCATGATGTCTTGGGTTGATGGATTCATGGTTTGCCCACCAGAGATGATCCGGTTGACCCCTTCGCTTTCAAAGAGCTTGCGGACACCGTTACCAGAAGCAACAGCGATTACAGCAAAATCAACGCTTTCTTGTTGTTCTTGCTCGTTTTCAACGATCGTTTCGTGTTGAATCCGCATGTTGTCAATCTTGATCTTGCCGATTTGACCGAATTGAGAACCGTACAAGAAGACCTTGCCAGGGAATTCGGTGTGAACGTGCACCTTGGCAATTTCCCCGTCAGAAACAGCCAGCAGTGAGTCGCCAAGTTCTGACAAGTAGTTTCTGAATTCTTCCAGGTCAAATGGCTTCTTGCCAGGAACGTCAGCCTTTAAGTCCACCATGATTTCCGTGCAGTAGCCGTTGGCAATATCGCTAGTTGCGAGTTGCCCTTGCACTGCTTGGTGGTGGGTGGCATTGATCAAGGCGTTCATGTCATCTGAGTCAGGAACGTACTTGTCGTCAAAGTTTTCACCTAACAAACCTTCCAAGAAGCCTTCATAAATGAAGACCAAGCCTTGACCACCAGAGTCAACAACGCCGACTTGCTTCAAAACTGGGAGCAAGTCTGGGGTCGTCTTCAAGGCTTCCTTAGCCCCTTCAACGATGGCTTGCATTACTTCTTCGACGTCACTAGTTTCGTTAGCCTTGTTAGCACCTGCTTGGGCCCCGACGCGGGCTACAGTCAAGATAGTCCCTTCGACAGGCTTCATCACAGCCTTGTAGGCAGTAGCTACACCATTGCTAAAGGCGTTAGCCAGTTCTTGAGCGTTAAGGGTAGTCTTGCCTTGAGTCGCCTTGTAAAAGCCGCGGAAGAGCTGAGAGGTAATAACACCGCTGTTGCCGCGGGCGCCCATCAGCATCCCCTTAGCCAGGCTCTCAGTCAAGTCGCCGACACTGCTGCTGAGGTTTTCGGAAACGGCCTTAGCACCGCTTTCCATAGTCAGATTCATATTCGTACCAGTGTCACCGTCAGGAACTGGGAAAACATTTAGATCATTGACGAATTGCACGTTCTTGCTCATTCTGTGAGAAGCAATTCGCACCATGTCTCTAAATTCTTTACTGCTAATTTCACTTAAAACCAATATTGAATCCTCCGCTTGATTAGTCGTCGAGCACCTTGACGCCTTGAACGATTACGTTAACCGCCTTGGTGTCGATGCCCAATTGACTTCTTAAGTTATATTTGACACTGTCTTGTACATTACGACTAACTTCAGAAATTTTCAAGCCATAACCCACAATAATATAGACATCAACAGTCACTTGATTGTCTTCGGATTTAACTACAACGCCACGCTTGTAGTTTGCCCGGCTTAAAATGCTGTCTACACCATCTCTAAGGGCATTCTTGGATGCCATACCGACAACGCCATAGTTAGACGTAGCTGCACCACCAACAACAGTTGCAATTACACCGTTTGAAATATCAATCAAACCATACTTTGTTTTGATTTTAACAGCCATGTTCATCCTCCGTCTTATTTCCAATATACACCTTTATTTTAACATAACGAACTTGAAAGCTAACACTTTCAGATTGATTTTCGCAAAATACTTTTGAAATTTTAGATTGAAAAGTACTCGAGTTTATGGTAAAGTCTAATAGTATGACAAAACATGTAAAGGGGGTTTAGCAGCATGGCAAAAGATTTCGTAACCGGTAAGAAGACCACTTTTGGTAACACGCGTTCACACTCATTGAACTCATCACGTCGTTCTTGGAAGCCAAACCTTCAAAAAGTTCGCATTCTTGTAAACGGCAAGCCTAAGCGCGTTTGGGTTTCAACTAAGACTTTGAAGTC
>NZ_JBJFHB010000055.1:0-7731 GCF_051893255.1 Lactobacillus sp.
TAATTGAAGACTAAGAATCTAAAAATAAGTATCAAAAACTAAATATTTAATACTAGTCATTTTGCATTATTTTATATATGCAAAAAAGCTTCCGCTAAGCGGAAGCTTTTCTTTTCTTCAAGAGATAAATGAGACCGCCAATTAGCAAGATTGCTAAAACGATCGGCATCAAGATTTGCTCGTATCCTTGCAAAAATTCTTGGTAGGCACTGCCAGCAAAGCGTCCCGCCATAATTAAGATGGTGTTCCAGATTACTGTCCCTAGGCTGGTGAAGAGGATGAATTTTGGCAAAGAGTACCGGCTCATCCCGGCTGGAATGGAGATCAGGCTGCGGACCACTGGGATGAAGCGGCCAAAGAAGCTGGCGGTTTTGCCGTGAGATAAGAAGTAGTTTTCCGCCTTTGCAACTTTTTCCGGACTAAGGCCTAAAGCCTTGCCGACCTTGCTTTGGGCAAAGGCGGTCAATTTTTTCCGGTCGAAAAAAGTCCCAATCAGATAGAGGAGCAAAGCTCCGGCTACTGCGCCAATAGTGGCAGCCACGATGGCACCAGGAACGGTGACGGCAGTGGTTAATGTTAAAAAGCCGGCAAAGGTTAAGATCAATTCTGAAGGAATCGGGGGAAAGAGATTTTCAAGGGCGATCAAGCCGCCAATTGCCAAGTAGCCGTAGCTGGCAATCAGCTCGGTTATGGTCTCGTTAAGCATCGTTTTACCTCGGTTATGAATAATAAATTTTGTTTTATTCATGTTAGCAGAGAATGATGCATTAAGGGTAGACAAGAGGGAAAACTTTAGAGATTGTTAGATCCATTTAACCTGAAATTTACGTAACTATTTTAAGCAAAGACTCATATTTTTGAACTAAAAATGGGCCAAATAGTTTAAAAAGTAAAAAGTTGCCATTTTTTTGCCTGAAAACAATTTTTATGCACATTTTTAGAAATCTTTCTGCTATAATCATCTCAACACCTGTAAGAAAACAGCTTAAGTTTAGTAGAAAAAGCTATTAAAAGAGACTTTTTCCTGGTGAAAGCTGAATTTTATAGGTAAGAAAATTGAATATCGTTCGTTTAAGGATCATTAAATTTATCCAAGGAGAGGTAAATATGACTAAAGTAAACATTGAACAAGCTGTTAAGGGTTACCTGGTATTTTCAGTAGAAGCAAGCACGGGCAAGCTTTTCCGTGAAGGCCGCTCATACTTTGTGGGCAAGAGCTACCACAACCGCTACGTTGGCATTTTTGAAGACTTGACCAAGGCGGCAGTTAACGCCAGCCAATACCCAAGCAGCAAGAAGCTGGTAATCTATGAAGTAAGCGGCTGGGGCGAAGTAACCAACTTTGGCGACAGCAAGGTTACTGAATGGCTGAAGCTGGACCAAATCGTGCCAAAGAGCAAGTGGGCTGAAGCTATCAGCACTAAGGCTGACTCCAACTGCGCTAGCCTCCGTGCCCTGGTAGCCAAGGTTAGCCAAGACGTAGCCGTTTTGCGTGAACTTGCTCATGACAAGAACCAAGCTGTCCGCAAGAACTTGGCAGAAAACCTGGCAACCCCAGGCGACGTTTTGGCTGACTTAGCCAAGGACAAGTTCAGCTTGGTAAAGCAAGCCGTTGCTGCCAACGAAAACACGCCAGCCGTAGTTTTGGCTAGACTTGGCGCAGTTGAAGACAGCGTAAAGCTGGCTATCTAATTGCCAAAAGATCAAATAGAAATTAATGAGACGTTCTTCACCCTGAAGAGCGTCTTTTTTGGTGTAAACTTATGGGTAAATAGATTTTTTGAAGAAAGAGAAGCAGAAGAGATGAAGGGAACCATTCTTTTAGTTGAAGATGAGCGCGGGCTGGCTGCCAGCCTTAAAACCGAGCTGCAGTTTGAAGACTACCAAGTACTGGTTGCTGGAGACGGCCTAGCAGCAGTTGACCTGTTTAACCAAAATCAAGGGCAGATCAGCCTGGTCTTGCTTGATTGGATGCTGCCCAAGCTGGACGGCTTAGGTGTCCTTAGACGGATTAGAAGAGAAAGCGACGTGCCGGTGATCATGCTGACGGCACGGGACTATGTCGGTGATAAGGTCATGGGGCTGAAAGACGGAGCCGATGACTATGTCACCAAGCCTTTTGACATCGAAGAGCTGCTCGCCCGAATTGAGGCCGTTCAAAGGCGGACCGAGCCTAAAGAGCAAAATGAAGAATATTCCTTAAAAGACCTAACGCTCGACGTTAAGTCGCGGCAGGTCTACCGGGCAGGGAAGGTAGTTCAGCTGACCCAAAGAGAATTCCAGCTCCTGCTGGTCCTGTTTCAAAATCTCGGTCAAGTCTGTTCAAGGGATGACTTGCTCGATGAGGTCTGGGGGATCGATTTTGAGGGCCAGCCGAACACGGTTGATGCCTACATCCGCCGCCTGCGGCAAAAGGTGGACGGTGACTTTGACCAAGAGCTGATTCACACCGTGCGCGGGATTGGCTACATGCTCAAGTAGGTAAAAATATGAAAAAGAACAGCAATTTTGCCATCCTGCTCAAAAATATCTTAATTTTGCTCACCCTGGCAACCTTTCTATTTGGCCTCTTGACCATTTTCGCAGTCGGCCACTGGGAAATCAAGAACAGTCAAGACAACGGCAACTTGATCGTTGCCCGGCTGAAGAAAACCGAGATTGACAGCAGCTTTGACTGGGAGGTGTGGCGGTATAACAGCACAATTGACACCAGCCAGGTTTATATTCACGTTCATAATATGCGGGCTGATGCCAAGCAGAAGGACTTTTATTCGCCCAATACCAAAAAGCAGATTAAGAATTTAACATTAATTAATTCAGTGAAAAAGATCTTTGGCTATGACTTTTACTTAAAAGGCGACAAGCTCTTTTTGCTGACTACTGGTCATGCCAAGGGAATCAGATACTATGTCTGGCAGGACCTGTTTGACGAAAAACAGCTGATCAAGAGCGTGATCAAGACGGTTCTTGTCGTGTGGCTGATTGTCCTGTTATTAGGGACAATCTACGCTACGGTCTTGGCCGACCACCTGACGGCACCTTTGCTTGATTTGCGGGATGCAGCTAAAAAGAAGCGCAGTCATGATGAGGAGAAACTGCCGGTGCCAAAAAGGCCCTTGGAAGTACGGGACCTGGCCATCAGCTTTAATGCTCTCCTTGACGAGCTCTACCAGCAGTATGACCAAGAAAAGTCCTTTGTCAACAATGCCGCCCACGAATTAAGAACGCCAATTGCGACCATTCTCAGCCATGCGCAGCTGATTAGAAGGCGGGGCGACCAGCACCCAGAAATTATTCCTCAATCGGTGTCTTATATCGAAGAAGAATCGGTCCATATGAAAAAATTGGTTGATGAGCTCTTGATCCTGGCAAGAAGCGACCAGGCTCAGCACTTGACCAAAGAAAGGGTTGACCTAAATATTCTATGCCAAAAGGCTCAAGCTGAGGCTGGTCATGAGGTCAAGCAGCGAATTGTTTTTGTCAATGAAGATCAGGAAAATCTGAAAGTCTTCGCGGATGCGGCCAGCCTCCAGGAAATTCTGGTCAACTTTTTGACCAACGCCGGCAAATATTCAGCGTCTGATCAAGCAATCACTTTGAAACTCGCAAAGGATGGGAAGCTAGCCAGGATTTCAGTTGCCGACCAAGGGATTGGGATGAGCGCAGAAGAAAAGGCGCATGCCTTTGACCGCTTTTACCGCGGAGCCGAAGTCCGGGGCAAGATCGAAGGGACTGGCCTTGGCTTAGCAATTTCGCAGAAATTAGCGGAACTAAACCAAGGTCAGATTACAATCTCTGATCAGCAGCCGCAAGGGACCATTTTCACCTTGATCTTGCCGCTTATGCAAGATGAGTAGCTTGAAATAGAAAAATGTATATAAACAAAGTCGCAGTCCATTTGGACTGCGATTTTTTTGCCTGACAAATTGTCAGGATAAGTTCAGAAAAAGTCTGTATTTGCCAAAAATAAAAGCCGCTAAACTGGTATTAACAATTAAGTAAACAAAAAATATAGGAGGAAATACTCATGTCATTCATCCAGCAGCTGCTAAACCAAAATGCCAGTTTGGCATACGCCTTAATTACATTAATGCTTTTTGTCGAAACCGGGCTGGTCTTTATGCCTTTTTTGCCTGGTGACTCACTCTTATTCTTGTCTGGGACGGTTTTGGCACAAACCTTTTCCAACCCGGTGCCGATGATGATGGTTTTCGCTGCCGCGGCAGTCTTAGGGGACCTCTGCAACTATTACCTGGGCCGGAAATTCGGCAAGCATGTCTTAGACGTTCCGTTTTTTGGCAAGTTCGTCAAGCAAAAGGATCTGGACCGAACCCACAACTTCTTTATTAAGTACGGCAACGGGGCGATCAGCCTTGGCCGCTTTGTCCCAATCATTAGAACCTTGATTCCTTTTACTGCTGGGATCGGGGAAATGGCTCCAAGCTCTTTCATCGCCTTTAACATCTTAGGCGGGATCAGCTGGGTGATCGTTGGGGTATTAGCTGGTTACTTCTTTGGCGGAATTGCCTTTGTTCGTCAGCACTTCAGCCTGATCATGCTGGCCATCATCGTCATTTCCGTTTTGCCAGTTGTGATTGCTTATTTAAAAAACCGGAAAGGTGGCAAGGTAGATGAGCAAGTCAAGTAAATACGGCGCAATCACTGGTTTAACAATCTTCTTGCTAGTGGCCGTCTCCTTGGTTTTAAAACTGGATTGGTTAAGAGACCTGGACGTTCAGGCACAAGCCGGGATTGCTAGTTTGATCGAGCCCAAGCGAACGGCTTTTATTGAAGCTGTCAGTCCCGTTGTGACATCGGCCTTAGCCTTGCTCTTAGCAGGCTGGACCTTCTTAAAGGACAAGCTGACTGCGATTTGGATGGGTGCAGTCTTCTTTTTAGGCAACTTTTACGCATTAATCTTAAAATTTCTTTTCCAAAGACCCCGGCCAAGTCAACACATCCTGGCCGACACGGGCTACAGCTTCCCTAGTGGCCACAGCCTGTGCACCTTTTTGCTGGTAATGCTGGTTTTGGCTTATCTTTGGCCTAAAATCAAGAACCCTGAATGGCGGTTGATTGCCCTTGCCATCGGGATCAGTTTTATCGCCTTGATCATGTTTACCCGTCTTTACCTGGGGTGCCACTATTTAAGCGACGTGGTAGCCTCAGCAGGCCTGGGCAGCGGCTGGTTTTCAGCCATGCTTCCTTTTAAGCCTAAAAAGGGGGAGAGGTTAAGAACGCGTATTGTTTAGTGATTATAGTTTAAGTATTCATAAAATGTTGATTAAATTTGAAGGAAATATGAACAAAAAGGCAGAAGTAGTTTATGATAAAAATAGCAATTTTTTACTGAAAAGGAATTCCCGAGGAGGATAAATGAATCGGAAAAAATTAGGCAAATGGCTGCCATATCTTTTTTTGACCATGATGGCGGCAGAGTTTGTCTTCATCCAGATGCGGACTGGCCGCTTGATCATTGGTTCAGACAGCATTTTTCACTTTAATCAAGTTTATGAAGCTGAGCAGCAGATCAAGAACCGGAATTTCAGCTACTTCATGTCAATTTACGGCTTTCACCAAAGCGGACGAATCGTCAACGCTGTTTATGGACCGGTTTTTACCTACATTCTTGGTGCTATGCTCTTAGTGGTCAAGAGCTGGTATCGGCTGCAGATTATTACCAGTTTTTTAGTATATCTTATTGCTGGCTGCGGCATGTACTGGGCTCTGAAAAAGGCTAAGGTGAGACCTTGGATTGGGGCACTGCTTGCTGCGGTCTACATGACCATTGGCTGGGTTCCGCGCTGGCAGTTGGGGAGCAACTATTCCGCCATTACCGGGATGCTGGCTCCTTACATGCTGGTGATCATCATTAAGATGCTGGAAGAAAAGAAGCTTCCTTGGATTGCTCTGACCGTCCTCATGACGATTTCCGTTGAAACGCACCTACTGACAGCAGTCTTCTTGTCTGTTCTGTTTGCTCCTTTCTGGCTTTACGGGGTTAAAAGCAGTGAAAGCCGCAAGCAATTCTTGATGGATACAGCCAAGGCGGTTGCGATCACGATCATCTTGAGTCTGCAAGTGCTCTTGCCGCTGGTCTTGGTCGCTAAAACAAATATCTTGACCATGCCGGAAAAGATGAGCTTAGTGAATAATGCCCTGCACTTTGAAAAGGTCACCCGATCAATCAAGACGGGGTTACTTCTTGATTCCAATACAAGAGACATCTTAAGCAAGTGGGTCTTGGCCTTCTTCTGCTTGCAAGGCCTTGCAGCGCTCATTTTGGCCAAAAAACAAAAATTTAATTTAGCAATCACTTTTTATGGCTTGATCCTACTCTATTTCAGTTCTCGCCTTTTTCCGTGGAAACTGCTAGAAGCCACCATGTTCTCCAGAAAATTGCAGTTTCCATCTCGCCTAGTTTCCATTGCTTACCCGCTTTTGCTTCTAGGTGCGGGAATCAGCTTGGAAATGCTGGCTAACTGGGCCAACAAGCAGAATGAGACCATGATTGCGGTTTTGCTCGTAATGCTTTTGACCATTTTTGCCGGGAGCCGGGTGAAAATGCTAAACAACCAGATTTATACCAATGCCGGCCGGGGCTACATGCCGGGAGTTAAGAAGAGCACTACGACATATCTGGGTGAAGACAACGACAAAGACGATTTTGAGATTGTGCAGGCGGTCAGCCATTTAGATCACTCAGGTTACTTTATCTTTGAAGCCGAAAAAATAATTCCAGACTATTTGGCCGTCCAAAAGAAGGCAAGTGCCAAGAAGGTTAACTGGTCGTATTACCACTCAATCTTGGAAAAGAATCAAAGAGTTGGTAAAGAAGCCATCAGCGGCGGGAGGATCAAGCTGACCTGGTACCAGAAAAAGGCAGGCAAGCAGCAATTGCCAGTGGTCACCTACGCCCAGTCCAGTTTGACCGTGAATGGGAAAAAGATAACTAATTACCAGAAGTCCCTGGTCGGCAGCCCGACGGTGATGAGCAAGCAGGGGAAGAACACCGCAATCTTGTCCTTTAATGATCCTTGGTGGGTCAAAGTCGCCATTACGCTATCAATCATTTTGAATATCCTGGCAGCAATTTGGTTAATTTTTAAGAAGCGGTTTACAAAAAAGAAAATTTCAGTACAATAAGATGGAATTAAATAAGTGAAGACATTCACCATTAATTGAGAAATCTAATAACGTCTGTTTTGCATCTGAGGATGAAAACAGGCGTCTTTTTAGGAGGTAATAATATGTGGGCAGTTTTTGCATTTGGGTCAGCCTTTTTCGCGGCGGTTACGTCGATCTTGGCTAAAATTGGGATTGAAGGGGTTAACTCTAACTTGGCAACCGCCATCCGGACGGTCGTGGTGGTCTTGATGGCCTGGGTGATCGTCTTTATGACCCATGCTCAAGGCGGCCTCTCCAGCATTTCTAAAAAGAGCTGGATCTTCTTGATCCTGTCAGGCCTGGCTACGGGGGCGTCTTGGCTGTGCTACTACCGGGCATTGCAGCTAGGTCAAGCATCCAAGGTCGTGCCCATCGATAAATTAAGCGTCGTTTTGACCTTGATTATGGCCTTTGTCTTCCTGCACGAAGACTTTACTTGGAAGTCTCTTGTAGGGTCGGTCCTGATTACGGCAGGTACGCTGTTTATGGTTTTATAAAAAATAATAAGTAAACATACTAACCTAGTGTTGGATGATTACTCGACGGAGTAGTCATTCAACACTT
>NZ_JBJFHB010000056.1:0-7393 GCF_051893255.1 Lactobacillus sp.
AATAAAAAAACGCCTCATTGAGGCGTTTTTTATTATGCTTTTTTAATGGGATCGATGATCCTAGTCTTGGTGCAAGACGTAGATCAACAAACCCAGCAAGGCCAGGGAAATGATCCCGGCGAAAATTAAGGTAAACATTAGGCTAAGGAGTCCCATGGCTCGAGTTCAACTGGCATTGAGGCTAACAATGCTTGTTGGTCCTTGGTCAAGTACTTCTTGTGGACCACGACTTCGTAGACGTATTCCTTGAACCAGTCTTGACTCATGACGTAGTAGCCCTTTGAGCCGGACTTGTCGCCCCAGGAATTTTCTACCTTCCATTGACGGATTTCGCCTTGGTCTTCGTCGACCCCAACTAGGGTCATGGCGTGAGAAACTTCGCCCACGCCCGTAGCTAGCCGTTCAGCCTTGGTTAAGCTGGTGTCGACGTCAAAAAGCTCATCCAGTTTGTACAGTTCCGTGTCCAGGTAGCCGGTCTTTCTGTCCATTTGCCGGAGAACGTCGTTGCCAAACCAAACGGCTTCGCCATCCTTTAACTGGCTGACAGCAGCTCGTTCCAGGTATTCCATTGGCACGTTCAAGAAGAGGATTGGGGAGCCGCCTTCCACGTTGTCTTCAGCGCCCAGGTGGTAGAGCTTGCCGTATTCATGGTCAGGAGCGTTGGTCAACACCACGTAGTCGTCTAGGTCAACGTCAAAGTACTTTTGGTAAAAGGCAACAGGGGTTAAGTCCTTGTCCAGGTGGTAGCCCTTGTCATCGTCTCTAAATTCCAAATCGAAGGTCTTAGGCGGTTCGCCAACAGCGATGGCGGTCATCCGGTAGACTTCGTTTAAGAACTGCTTACGAGCCTTTTCTAGGCCTTCAGTGTCGCCAGCTTGGGCAAGCTTTCTGAGCACTAAAGCGTCTTTTCTTTCCTTGTCGGCCAAGGCTTGGGCAAAGCCGGCAGTAGCTGAGGTGTTGAAGCTTTCAGGCATGGCATAGCTTGGGACTACGCCGTACTTTTTCACTAAGGAAATAGCCATGTGCCACTGGCCGCCGTCATGACCAGCAAAGTCAAAGTAGCTGCGGACTCCCCGGTCGTCCAGCGGCTTGTCAGCCGTTTCGATGACCTTTTCGTAAAAGAGGTTGGCTCTTTCCAACTTGTCCCAGAAGAAGTTGTAGCTTTGGGACAGGGTGAAGTTCTTAGCCTTGTTCTTTTGGCCAAAGTTGTGGCGCAAGACGTTCAAGGTTGAGAAGAGCCAGCAGCGGCCAGACTGCTTTTGGTTGGTGACATTGTCGGTGTCCAGCTCGGTTGAGAAGACCCGGGTCAAGCGGCGGGCGACGCCTTCGTTATAAGAGGCTTCCAAAACGCCGCTGCGACCAGCAGCTCTAGCGATCACTTGGTTCTTGGGGTTGGCATTAAAATCTTGGCTGAATTCAGCCAGTTCTTGCAGAGTTAATTCGTGACTCATTAATTTTTCTCCTTCATTACTTAAGTTAAGCCTATCTTAGCCGAATCATGGAAAAAGTGCAATTAACGGGGATTAGATCAAAGAATCCCATGGGTCCAGCTCGATTGGCTCAGTGTTCAGCAAGGCTAAAATGTCCTTTGGCACGTACTGCTTTTGGACAGCGACTTCATACGTGTATTCTCTGAACCAATCGCGGCTCATGGTAAAGTAGCCCTGATTGCCAGACTTGTCGCCCCAGGAGTTTTCCACCTTCCACTTGCGGATGTGGCCGCCATCGAGGTCGACGCCGACGATGGCCATGTCGTGAGAAGATTCGCCAATTCCGGTCCGCAGGCGGTCGGCCTTCGAAAGGCGGGTATCAATGCCGAGCAGGGCATCGTATTGGTACAGGTTCAGGTCCATCATGCCGGTCTTGCGGTCCATTTGCCGCAGAACATCATTGCCAAACCAGACCGCTTCGCCGCCCTTTAATTGATCAACGGTGGCTTGCTCCAGGTATTCCATTGGCACGTTGATGAAGAGGTTCGGGTAGCCGCCCTGGATGTTGTCCTCAAAGCCCAGGTGGAGGACCCGGTTAAGCGGGTGGTCAGGAGCATTAGCCAAAACCACGTAGTCATCTAAGTCGGTGTCACAGTATTTTTGGTAAAAGGCTAAAGGCGTTAAGTCCTTTTCCAAGTGGTAGCCCTTGTCGTCATCTCTAAATTCCAAGTCAAAGGTCTTAGGCGGCTCTCCCAGGGCCGTAGCCATGATCTGGTAGATCTCGCCGAGGAAACTAACGCGTGCTGCTTCTAAGGCCTCCTGATCGCCTTTTTGAGCTAACTCGCGCAGGGCTAAAGCATCTTTGCGTTCCTTGTCAGCCAGGATTTGGTCTAAGACGGCAGAGTGCTCGCTGTTATAGCTTTCTGGCATGGCATAAGTTGGCACTACGCCGTACTTTTTGATCAGGGAAGCGGCCATGTGCCACTGGCCCCCGTCAGTTTGGCACCAGTCAAAGTAGCCGCGTACCGTCCGGTCGTCCAGTGGCCGGTCAGCGGTCTTGATGATCCGGTCGTAGAAGTAGTTGGCCCGTTCAATCTTGTCCCAGAAGAAGTTGTAGCTCTGGGAAAAAGTGAAGTTCTTGGCTTTGTTCTTCTTGCCAAAGTTGTGGCGGACAACGTTCAAGGTTGAAAAAAGCCAGCAGCGGCCGGACTGCTTTTGGTTGGTAACATTGTCAGTGTCTAGCTCTAGGGAAAAAGTGTGGTTGTGTTCAGCGGCAGGGTTGTAGGCTGCTTCTTGTAGGCCGGAGCGGCTTACTGCCCGGCTGATCACCTGGTTCTTGGGGTCGGCGTTGAACTGCTGGCTAAATTGAGCGAGCAGCTCAGGATTTAATTCGTGTTTGGTCATGATTTTTCTCTCCTTTTACTTAGTTAAGCTTCTTCAATCTTACGGTAAATATTGCACATTTTCAAATATTGTAAGATAGGAAAACACACCCCAATAATTGGAGTGTGTTTACGATTAAACATTGTTTATCAGGTTGTAGTAGTAACTATGGTGGTCGAGTAATTCTTGAGGTTTACCATGTTCTACAATCTTTCCCTGATGTAGAACAATAACTCTGTCAGACAATTGGGCGATAGAGAGGTGGTGTGCAACAAAGATAATGGTCTTATTGGGAATCTGTAGTAGGTTTCTAACGATCTTTGATTCAGTAATTGTATCAAGTCCACTTGTGGTTTCATCAAAGATTAAAACGGTGGCTGGTGATAAAAGAGCACGTGCAATTGCCAGACGTTGCTTTTGTCCGCCTGATAACATCTTACCTTGTTCATCTAGTTGAGTATCGAATCTAAGAGGTAAATCGTCAATATCTTGATATATTTCGGCTGCTTTACAAGCATCCACTAATTGTTGATCAGAGATTATATTGTCTGAACTAAGTAAAAGGTTATCTCTAATTGTTCCTGAAAAAATATTAGGGATTTGTGGCGTGTAGCTAATATAATCGCGAAGTAAGTGGCTATTGATTTCCTTGATTGAAAGGTGGTTGAGGGTTAGACTACCTTGGCTTGGATAGTTAAATCCGACAAGTAATTTGGCCAACGTCGATTTTCCTGATCCACTCATTCCAACAATTGTAAGTTTTTCACCCTTTTTGATTTGTAAGTTGATATTGTTTAAGATATTCTCATCAAAATCATAGTGGTAGTAGACGCTTTTGAATTGAATGGTTCCATCAATCTGACTTCGGGAAGTAATCGGCTTCGAAATCCAATTTTCACGTTTTACAGCATAAACCTCATTTAATCTCTTTTGGGCTACTTGAGCTGACTGGATTATAGGTTGCAAATTTATCAAATTTTTGACGGGCTCAAAAAAGTATACTAGTAGAGAATTGAAAGTCATTAGTTGACCGATCGTCATTGAATGGCTAATAACGTCTTTTGAGCCAAACCATAAAACTAATAGGGTTAGAGAAGTTTCGATTAGAGTTTTTATAGCATTTTGCCAAGCAAACATTTTCCCGTATTCAAAATTCTTTTGAAGATAATGAAGGTATTTATGTCTAAGCATTTTAAGATACTTTTGCTCTCCATTAAATGCTTTGATTGTCTCTATTCCTTCAATACTTTCAATAATTGTAGAAGAAACTTTTGAGTTACTCTCCATTTGTTCATTGTTGAGTCGATCAAATCGTTTACTAAAAGAGGCAATAGTTATCATAAATAGCGGTGCTGAAAGAATAGTCAGAATAAAAAGATGACTATTTTGGAAAAATAGGATAAAGCCAACCGTAATAATAATGGTTAAGTCAAGAAAGAGGGAGACTGTCAAATTGGATAAAGCTTCAACGATATGTCCAGTGTCAGAAAAGCGCGAAGTGATTTCACCGGTCTTTCTAGTAGTGAAAAAGCTTATTGGTAAGTTAAAAAGATGCTTTAGATATTGAAAATTCAACTTGCTGGATAGTTTTTGCTCTAAATGAATTAATAGAAGACTTTGCTCAAAAGAAAAGAGAGAGCTAGCCATATAGGCAATTAGCAAACCACAAGAAAAAACAGTAATTAAATTTGACCTTCCCTTTGGAATATAGCTATCAATCAGTCCCTGTAAGAAAAATGAACTGATGATATCAATTCCAGTCACTAGAAAAGATACTAAGATCAACTTAATAATCAAATTACTTTCTTTTTTATATAACAAGGGAAGCAACGACCAAACGGTAGTATTTTTTTCATGTACTTCTTTAAAATTAGCTTGTGCTTTAAAGAGTAAGGCAACGCCAGTCCATTGTTGGCTAAATTCCGTTTTTGTAATTTCGATAATTCCAACGTCTGGATCTGGATCAGCAATTACTAATTTTGATCCCAGATCTTGTAAAATTGTATAGTAATGAAGCAATTCATTGTCTTTGACTACATGTACAATCAGCGGATATGTAATTTCTTTAGAAAGAAATAATGATAGATCAGTTTTAACGGCGGTAACATTCAAATATAGCTGTTCTGCTGCCTTTACCAAGCCAAGGGCAGTGGTACCTTCAGTGTTAGTTTTGGCTAATTGCCGTAAGTGAGCCAAGGTTACATTTGAATGATAATATTTCAGAACCATTGCTAAACAGGCAATTCCGCAATCAGTTTCATCTAATTGAGACACATATGATTTATGGTACTTAATAGAGTTAAATATGTTGGTCATTTTTTAAAATAATCCCTAATCATATGACTATTTTTGCGTGAATAGTATTGAATATCACCGTTTGGAAAAGTAATTCTGTGCTGCTGGTAATCAACTTCAGCTTTATTTGGATTGATCAAACATGATTGACTGATTTGTAAAAGATAAGGAGCCTTATCTGCAACTTTGCTGATACTACCGATAAATTGACTAATTCCGTTGGCATGAACAAGTTCTAATTTATGGGAGTTACCAGTAGTTGAAATATAGTAAATATCACTTACAGCAATTCTTCTTATTTCGTGTCCTACTTTATAAGTAAAAAACATTTCATTTTCAGAGTTTGCTTTTTTTAAAGTATTTATCGCTGACTTTAAGGTATCTGAGATACGTGTTGTGAGATCGGCGATGTTGGAGCTTTTTACAATATAGTCAATTGGTCCTAGGCGCCTTTGGTAAGTGATAATAGAAAGGTCAGCGTGACTGGTAACAAAAATAATTTGGGCTTTGGAGTCCATTTGCTTAATGTATTCTGCCAAATCAAACCCGTTATCTTTGCCAACATTTTTACCAAGCTCAACATCTAGGAAATAGATTCCACCGGTAGGATTTGACTTCTGTAAAATAGCGATGGCACTTTCAAACGTTGTTGCTTGTCCAACAATGGAAAAAGTAATTGAATCATCGTCAGATAGTCTAAAAGATGCAATTTGTAATATGCTGGTAAGTTGATCAATTGTTTCCTGATTGTCATCACAAATAAAAATTTGATACTTCATAGCTAGTCTAATACCTCGTCTATTGGCAGGATAGTTAAATTAAAAATAAACCAATTATCTTTAGCTTGATAGTCAATTATTACATTATCGTATTTTTGAGCAAATTGTTTAACATTTGCTAGTCCAAGTCCTTGATGTTGTTTTTTGGTTGTGTAACCTTTATGGGCTAGTTGGTTTAGGCTGATATCGGAATTAGGAATTCGATTACGGATCATAAATTCAAAGTCATCATGATCTTGATAGTACATGGCCTCAATTCGTAAATCTTGTTTTGAAAGAGCATTAGAGCTTGAATAGTCTGTTTCAGCCTCAATTGCGTTGTCAAAAGTAATGCCGATTACTCTAACCAAATCAAGCAAATCGATATTTTGAGGAATTTTATAAATTTCTGGTTCACATCCAAAGTTATATGAAATCCCCAAATTGTACATTTGTGTCAACTTGCTAAATACTATACTTTTAAGTGCCTTTATATGAATGTGGTTTAGGTCTTTATACTTGCGTAATGCTTCTTCACTAAACTGGCTATTTGAGTATTCACTCAATTTATCGATAACGCCTTTAACGTCTCCTTCTTGAGCATCAATTTTTAAGCTGTTGAGAATATTTTGATAATCATGCTTAAATCTTCGAAGATCGTCCTCGTTTTGATCTAGATAGGATGAGTATTCTTCTAGTTCTTGCTTTTCTTGAAGCAGCTCTTTTTGCTGCGTGTGAGAAAGTAATTTCTTTTGTATTTCGACTAAAGCAATATACATGATCAAAATAAAGATAGATTGCAAAAACAATAACGTTAAAGATACAACGATAACCTCGGTTGGTTTTGTATCGCTTAAAACATACGCATTAAGAATTGTTTCACTAATATATACATACGACAAAACACCAATAAAAACTTTTTTATTGGTGCTAGTTAGGTTAGTACTAATGTTTGGGATAATTTTACGGAGTAGCAGGTAACTAATAATAATGATCGAAATATTAGTAAAGAAATCTAAATTACTAGAACCCAAAGTGGGAAATAGGAAAAGAATCAAGTTAGAAAGAATGACAGTAGTGGAGTCAAAAATACCTAGCAATAACGCAGATCCTAGAATTAGAAATTTATCTTTTGAACACCGTAAGCCAAGCAACATAAAGAATAGAATTTCTGCAATCGTAATTGAAATGTTGACTACTACATTTGATGGGATTAATACGGACGCTATAAAGCAAAAAATATAAAAAATGGTGACAAGGATTTTCTGGGGTATCGTAAATTTGACCATAGATGCTTTTGTAAAGATGGATAAGTCTACGATTAAACTCAGTATTATATTAGTTAGTATGCTAAATAATTCAAAGGTATTGTTCATGGATATCTACTCATTACTTTCTAAAGACCTTAAATAAATTCTTGTATAACTGGCTTCTTTTTTTATCCGTATTAAAGCCACGTACGTTAATAAAACTTGTGGTAATATAAGTAGAAAACTGAGATTGTGTAGTACCGCCTATAATTTTTTG
>NZ_JBJFHB010000057.1:0-29496 GCF_051893255.1 Lactobacillus sp.
CTCGGAAGAAGCCCTAAGTCTCTTAATCAATTTACACACGTTTTTATACAGAACCTTTTTTTATGCTATATAAAGAAAAAAGACTGTAAAGGTGCAGCAGATAGAAGCATTTAAACTTGTCCCAGAATGTCAGCTTGCTGGTAAATGTTATGTTCTCGGCAGTATCCATAAGTACCTCTTGAAAAAATAATTTATATTCTAATTTTAGCACATTCTAAAAAGGACGGAGGTGAAAAGCTCATAAGTGTATATCCTGAATTAATTGCGTTTGCCATCTGGCTCGTTAGCCTAACTTTGTTAACTATCTTAAGGCGAATCCATGTAAAGAACCGAAAGCTAGAGCAAATTGTTACTATCAAGCTTTCTAACGAAGATGTAGCGCAAATCGAGAAAATCGTCGACAGTAAATTACTAGAAAAAGTTGAATAGAAAGCAAAACGCAGAGCACCTCGATGCTCTGTGTCTTTTGTTCATTAATCATCTTCACCGCGCCAGCCGGCGATATCCCATGGAGTGAAGTCGTAGTCCAGCTTTTTATGGTAGCAGTCTTCAAAAGCCTGCACCTTCAAGGCATAGTCCTTTTCCATCAAGTCCGTCGCGTTAAAGTTTACCGACTTGGTTGGGTCCGGATACAGCACCTCCAAAACGTGCAGGGTATAGCGCGTTTGGTAAAAGTGCTCGTTATCTTTTTCAACTTCTGGCAGGTCTTGAATCTCCACAAAAGTTGAAATAATCGGCACGTTGCACTTAGCCGCGAAATAGTAGGCTCCGCGCTGCGGTTTTCTTGGCTTGCGATAGTTCCACCACATCTCTTGCTCTGGGAAAATCAAGACCCAGTGGCCCTTGTTGAAGGCGTGGCTCAAGTGGTGGATGAATTCTCGCCCAATGTAGTTGGGACTTTGCACTAGGGGAATGGACCCCATATTGTTCATGATGAAGCTGAAGAAGCCCGGCAGCTTCAAGTTGGTGTCTTCAATCACGATCTCCATCCGGTGGTGGGCCTTTTGGGCTAGGCGGTTGACGGCTAAGGCATCGACCTGGTTGAAGTGGTTGGCGGTCACGATGGCCCCGCCCTTAGCCAGGTGCTGCAGCTTGTCTAAGCCTGTTACCTGAATCTTGCCAAAAAATTTCTGCGTCAAAGCCTGCAAGATCAGGTTGCCGGCTAGGCCTTCTGCCTTAGTCTTGAACTTATCCTGCTTGGCCCAGAAGTCTTCAACCAGCTTAACCCGCTCTTCTATAGACATTTGCGGGTCGCCGATTTCGGTTTTCGCCGTAAAGTTGCGGTTGTTTGCGGCGAGCTCGATATTGTGGATGACGTCCAGGCGGTGGTCACCAATAATCATTTTGTATACCTTCCTATTTGTTTTTCATTTAATCTCTATGATACCCGTAAGTTTCACGTGTAACTATAGTTGATCTTTTAACTTGAGATATTCGTTTAACAAGTCATCGTACTCATGCAAGTGCAAGACGCTGTGGACTCGTTCCACGTCCCAAGGCTTGACCGTCTGGGTTCTAAAGTAGGGCCAGAAGCGGAAACTAGTTGTGAAGTGCTGGATGACTGTATCTGCCTGCAATTTGTATTGCTCGTTGTACTTTCTTGGCGCAAAGCGTTTCTCCTTGGCCAGGATGTTGATGGCTGTTTGGTCAGGCAAAAACATCTTTTTTACCTGCATCAAGTGCCGCACCCGCTTAAAGAGGCCGGTCCGCTTGATTTCTGGCATGTTCAAGAGCAAGACGCCGGAGTTGATGTAGTCAAAGGCCCGCTTTTGGTGGTGGAAGAAGAAGCGGCCAAAGTAGTCGAGTACCCCGACTAGTTCAGTGCCAGTTAAGTCCTGGGTGTAGAACTGGTCAACTGGCTTCCGGATGATCACGTCATCGTCCAAGTAGAGGATCCGGTCTGGCAGGTCGAGTTCGTCGGCAAAAAGTCTGAGCATGGCGTAAGGGGTAAAGCGGGTTCCCATGTTGGCGGTTGGCGGCTCCTGGACAAACAAGTCCGTGCAGTCGATCAGTTCCACGCTGCTCTTTGGGTTGTCGGCAGTCACCAAGGAGCCAATAAAGTCAGCGGCGTGTTGGCTGAAGGGGCGGAAGTTCCGCTGCTTGCTCTTGGCCTTCATGGTCAAGATGTACACGTGGATTTCTTCTCCTCGCTCAGCCTTTAATAAGGATAAAACTGCGATTAAAACGCCGCGCTCGGCATTGTGGTCGCCGCAAAAAAGAAAGTTCATATTAATTCCCTCCTTTTCTATTTAGGTCTTTTTAGTCATCACTATTCTTACCATCAATTTTAACATAAGAATAAAAATCATAGTCACTCAGCTTAGACCGGTCCACCATCGTCTGGTAGACCTGGTGGGCTAGGGCTTCTTGGGCCTGCTTTTTGCCTAAGGATGGGTCAGGGTAAAAGGGACCATCGATATAGACGGTAATCTTGGGCCTTTGTCTCCACTTACACTTTTGGTAGGTCGTCGTCATGGTGAAGCAGGGAGCCTTGAAGCTGACCGGGAAGTTCAGGCTAGTTGCCGGAAAGGGCCGGATCTTGGTGTAGTAGGGCCAAAGGTGGGCTTCTGGATAGATAATGACGGCTGCGCCTTTATCCTGGTAGGCCGTTTTAACGTTCTTGAGCAAGCGGATGGATTGCTTAAGGTTCTTGCCAACAGGGAGGCCGGCCACGGGGATGACGAATTTGCCCAAAAAGGGGATGCCCCAGTTGGCCTGGGCGGCTAGGGTGTAAAAGCGGTAAGGATTAACGATGGTCATCGGCGTAAAGGGGTCGCCCAGCATCTGGGTGTGGTTGCCGTAGATAAAGCAGCCCTTTTTCTGCTGCTTAAAAGGCTTGATCTTATCCTTTCCTTTAACCTTGACTAGGAGAAAGAGGCGGGAGTAGAGCCAGGCAAAGGCGCAGGCTAAGGTGCGGACAACCGCGTTCCAAATCTTGAAGCCAAGTCCCTGTTTAAAAACCTGGTAGTCGTCCGGCAGGGTATAATCCTGGTCAGCTGAATCGATTAAATCGTCTTGTTCGCTATGATAGTAAAAGGTCTTTGACATGTATTTCACCGCTGTCTGTAGTAAAATAAAAAAGGCACTGCGAGTGCAGTGCCAAAAGTTATGGGTCGTCAGGGGATCGAACCCTGGACACCCGGATTAAGAGTCCGGTGCTCTGCCAGCTGAGCTAACGACCCGATCAACTAACAATATTTATTATGACACAAATTTTTAAAAAAGCAATCCGTTTTTTTACAATAATTGTAATTTTCTTAATTTTTACAGTAAATCAAGTATAATAAACAAGGTAAGGAGGTTCACATGCCTAAGAAAATTCTGGTCGTAGACGACGAAAAACCAATCTCCGATATTATCAAGTTCAACTTGACTAAAGAAGGATTCGATGTAGAAACAGCTTACGATGGTGAAGAAGCTGTTGAAAAGGTTGAAGAATACAACCCTGACTTAATGATTTTAGACTTAATGCTCCCAAAGAAGGATGGCCTGGAGGTTGCCCGTGAAGTTCGGCAAACCCACGACATGCCAATTATCATGGTGACGGCCAAGGGGGCCGAAATTGACAAGGTTTTGGGCCTGGAAATGGGGGCTGACGACTACGTGACTAAGCCTTTTTCTAACCGGGAATTAGTAGCCCGGGTTAAGGCTAACCTGCGCCGGCGGGACATTGTCAAAAAGGCCGTGGAAGTCACCCAGCAAAAGGAAAAAGAGCAAGAAAATAACGATATCCAGCTGGGCAACCTGGTGATCAAGCCAGATGCCTACTTGGTAGAAAAGAATGGTTCCAAGATTGAATTGACCCACCGGGAATTTGAACTGCTCTACTACATGGCCCAGCACCTGGACCAGGTAATGACGCGTGAGCACCTCTTGCAGACGGTTTGGGGCTATGACTACTTTGGCGACGTACGGACGGTTGACGTCACCGTTCACCGCTTAAGAGAAAAGATCGAAGATGACCCAGTCAAGCCCAAGATCCTGGTTACCAGACGGGGCGTTGGCTACTTTGTTAAGGGGCAGACAGAAGAATAAGAGTTGAGCCACTGATCAAGTGGCTTTCTTTATGTAGAACGATGAAGAAAAAAACGAAAAGTCAAGAGAAGAAACAGCAACAGCAAAAGAAAAAACGTGGCTGGCTGAAGTGGCTGCTGAGCTCCATCCAAACCAAGATCACGGTGATCTTCATGTTGCTGTTACTAGCAACGATTGAAATCATCGGGGCTTACTTTACCCGGCAGATGGAACAAACCAGTATCGATAACTTTCAAACCACCATCCAGCTGCAGAGCATTGTGACTGAGCAGCTCACCAATCAATTAGTGAAAAACGGTAAGAGCTCTGACCGGATGATGAACCAGATCGTGACCGACTACAACAATTCAGCCATTTCTGAAATTGAGGTTGTCGACAGCAAAAACGTCATTCGGGCCGTGTCTAGCTTGAACGAAAACGACCGGGTGGGCCAGCTGTCAAACAACCGGGACATCCGGGAAGTCATCAATACCGGCCAAACCAAGACGACAGTCACCAGCGACAAGACTGGTAGCTACATGGTTCAAATTACGCCCTTAACTAGCGGGACCAATATTGTGGGGGCCGTCTACGTTAAGGCCAGCATGGCGGATGTTTTTGACAACCTGCGCAATGTCTCCATCATGTTCTTAACGGCTTCCTTGTTAGCTGTAGTGGTAGCGGCAGTGGCTTCCATGTTTATTTCCCGGGCAATAACCAAGCCAATTGAGGAGCTCCGCCAGCAGGCCATGCAGGTGGCTGACGGGGACTACTCTGCTCAAGTCCAGATTTACTCCAATGACGAATTAGGGCAATTGGGTGCTGCCTTTAACACCCTGTCAGCCCGGATCGAGCAGACTCAGGAGCAGTCTGAATCAGAGCGAAGACGGCTAGACAGCGTCTTGTCCCACATGACCGACGGGGTGATTGCGACTGACCGGCACGGCAATGTGTCGATCATCAACCAGATGGCCCAGGACTTTTTAAACATTAAGGCTGACGATGCTATCAACAAGCCAATTTCCCAGATCCTGGGTCTGGGTGAGGAATACACCTCCCAAGACCTGATCTCCAGCCAAAGTGACATGCAGGTCACGGTCAATGGCGGGACCAATGATGAAATGATCTTGCACGCGAGTTTCACCCTGATCAAGCGGGTAACTGGTTTTGTGTCTGGTGCCGTTTGCGTCTTGCACGACGTGACCGAGCAAATCAAAAACGAAGATGAGCAAAGACAGTTCGTTTCTAACGTGTCTCACGAATTAAGAACGCCTTTGACCAGCGTCCGGGCCTATATTGAAGCTTTGAATGAAGGAGCCTGGAAGGATCCCGAAATTGCGCCGCAATTTTTGCAGGTGACTCAAGATGAAACTGAGCGGATGATCCGGATGGTTAACGACCTCTTAGTCTTGTCCAGAATGGACCGGGGGACAACCAAGCTGGAACTGGAATGGGTCAACTTTACCGACTTTGTCAGCCACCTGCTCAACCGCTTTGATATGATCGTTGAGCACGACCAAGGCGAGGCCCAAAGCGAAAGCAAGCAGTATGTGATCAAGCGGGATCTGGGCAACCAGGCCTTGTGGATTGAAATCGACACCGACCAGATGATGCGGGTGATCGACAACATCATGAACAACGCCATCAAGTATTCACCAGATGGTGGGACCATCACCGTTCGCTTGCAGCAAAGACAAAACCAGGTCCTCTTGAGTATTGCTGACCAAGGCTTGGGGATTCCGCGCAAGGATTTAAGCAAGATTTTTGACCGCTTCTACCGGGCAGACAAGGCGCGGTCGCGCGCCCAAGGCGGGACCGGTTTGGGCTTAGCTATCGCCAAGGAAATCGTCAACGCCCATGGCGGCAAGATCTGGGCCGACAGCCGGGAAGGCCACGGCTCAACTTTCTATATTTCCCTGCCATACGAGCCAATGGAAGAGGAGGATGAATGGGATGAGGTTTAGATTCAAGTTTAAAATCAATTTCAATGACATCCTGCTTAACATTGCCACTTTTGCGGTGATTGCCTTGTCCATCTATCTTTGGGTCACGGTGATGACTAGTGACCAGCGCTTTAGCCAGATCAGCAATGAAGATTCGGCGCAAAGCTCGGCCACGGTCAATAGCCGCTACCGGGGAGCCCAGGCCTTTTATGCGCCCGGACAAGTTTACAGCTTTAAGAATGGCGTGCGCTACCAGGTGCACGATGCGCAAGAAAACCTTCCTTTAAAGTTTGTCCAAAAAGTTGAAAAGCTGGGTTTAGGTAAGATTGAAAAGGTGTCGACTGCTACTAGCGACTACCAAAAGCTGCTGGATGATAGCAACTATATCCACTTTGCTTATCCGGATCAGATCAACTTCTCCCTCTTGCTTGGCAAAAAGAAGACCAATTCCGGCCTGCTTTTTAACCGGGTCTTCGTTCCGATTAAAAGCCGCCTGCACTACCTCTATTTTGGCAATGATATTGGCACTAAGATCTACCGGATGAGAATCAAGAAGGGCTCTTTGACCAAGCTGGTTTCTTACGTGCAAAAGGCGGAAGACCAGCAAAAGGTTTCCTTCTTGCATCTGAAGAACCGCTATGTGCCTTTTTATTCAAGAGCCGTATCAGTTAAAGAATACAGCTACCTGATCAGCTACCAGGCCAGCAGCTACTATGCTTCTAAGCTCTTGGGCAGCTCTTATCGCAAGTCTGTGGCTAAAAATGGCCAAACCGTCTACACGTCAGATTATTCTCAAAGGCTGCAATTGCCTTTGGCGGGCAAAAACAGCGACCACCAGTACCTGTATCAGGTCTACCAGACCAAGAAGAGCCGGACTATGACCCAGCAGCTGCTAGAAAGTGCGGCTTACGTCAGAAAGCTGGGACTGACCGAGCAGGACCTGCGCTTTTTTGAAGCTGATGGCCACAAGATCAGCTATGTCAACTTTGTAGAAGGGTATCCGCTTTTTGTCAATGACCAGCTGGCCCAGGCCCAGGTAACCTTTAAAAAGGAATCTGTCAGCGTTAGCTTCAACAGTTTAAACCTGCAGATTCCAATTCCATATGACGGCCACAAGAAAAAGCTGCTCAAGACGGCCAGCCTGCTTAAAGAATTAACCGAGATTGGGATCAAGGAAAGTCAGATTCAAGAAATTACGATTGGCTACCATATTAAAAATGATGCCAAGCGTTCTGACTTGATTACCCTGGTGCCAACTTACTTTATTAAGGTTAATGGGAAATGGAATAGCTTGGAAGGCTGGAAACAGGCGAAGACTAATCCAGATACCCTGACTGATAGTTCTGCAAATGTCTATAGCAGTTTCAGCTCTAGTTCCAGTTCTAACAGTTCCAGCAGCTCGAGCAGCTCGTCAGCAGCGAGCTCAAGTACCGCGGCCGCTTCTAGCAGCTCAGCTACGGGTCAAGCACCGACTTACCGGAGCTCTAGCTCGCAAGCGTCTGCTTCTTCATCCAGCAGCTCAGCTATCCAGTCTAGCTCTAGTTCCAGCTCCAGTTCGACTAATTCAGAGGGGGATCAATAATGGACCATCGCAAAATTGAATGGCTTTTTCTCATTTTATTCCTGTTAGTCGACATCTACTTGTTTGTAGAACTGTGGCGGGCACCGGTGACCCTGACTTCGTCGACGACCTCGACGACGAGCACCGCTAATTTGAAAAGCGAGATGAAGTCGGACAACATCACTCTGCCAAAGCTTTCCAAGCAATCAGGTTCTGGCTATTACCTCGCGTCTAAAAATAAGAGTGACTTGAAGGAAAAGGCTAAGACTTTAAGTAGTGACCTCACTACCAGCTACTCTGATAGTGACAATATCCTGTATGGCACCTTGAAAACGCCAATTGCCCTTGAACGGATGACGGTCAAGAATTTTAAAAATGACACTAATTACGTTCTGCATGGCAAAGACTACGTTTATGATTCCAGCCTGTCCAGCAGCAGTACCTATGTTTACCTGCAAAAGACTAAGTTTGGTATCCTTTATAGCGGGGCGGGTCAATTAGTGATCAATGTCAAGGACAAGGCGATTACTGGCTACTACCAAACCTACTTGAATGATCTAACCAGTGTACGGGAATTGCAGGCTACGATCAGTCCTTGGCGGGCGGTTACCAACCTTTACACGACGCGGGAGCTGACCAGTAATTCCAAGGTGATGTGGGTTAAGCCGGCCTACACTCGCTTAACCAAGGTTAAGGGCAACGTGATTTTTGTTCCAACTTGGCTGGTCTTGATTGAAAACAAGCGCAGCAAGAGTACGGCATTAAAAAGAATCAATGCCTTTAGCGGCCAATTGATGCAGACCAATGCCATCAATGAATAGGAGATAATTTGCAGTTTACAGTATTATCCAGTGGCTCAGCTGGCAATTGCAGCCTGATCACTACTGGAGAGCACAAAATTTTAATGGATGCCGGCTTGTCTGGCAAGAAGACCAAGGAGCTCTTGGCAAAAGTCGGCGTGGCGATTGAGGACCTAGACATGGTCTTTTTAAGCCACGACCACGGCGACCACAGCTGCGGGATGGGCGTGTTGATGCGCCGCTACCCGCAGCTGAATGCTTTTTCTAATGAAGAAACCTGGAAGTATTTTACAGAAACTGGCAAGATCGGTAAGCTGCCTGAAGACCAGATCAACGTGATTGAGCCGGGGCAGACCAAGACCTATGGCGACTTAGAGGTGACGGCCTTTGCCACCAGCCACGATGCCGTCAAGCCCCAGTACTATGTCTTCTCTAGCGGCGGCAAGCGCCTGGCCTGCCTAACAGATACGGGCTATGTGTCAGAAGCGGTTGAATATGAAATCGCGGATGCTGACGCCTATTTGCTGGAATTTAACTATGATGACCTAATGCTCAGAAGCGGCCCTTACCCTTGGCGATTGCAAGAGCGGGTGCGGTCAGATCATGGTCACTTATCTAACGAGCAGGCAGCGGAAGCTCTGGCTGATGTGATTACGGCAAGGACCAAGCATGTTTTTCTGGCTCACCGGAGCCAGAAAAATAATATCAACTACCTGGCTAGGGATGCGGCAGAGAAAGTCTTGTCTGAAAGAGAAGTTGATGTGGCCAGTGACCTAGAGCTGGTTGATACAGAGCCTTACACGCCCACTCCTTTAATCAATTTATAATATATTTTTTTACTTAAGTATTTAAATGAATCAAAACCTTTTATTCATATTAAGTTCAAAAAACTTGGCTAAGATAAGGGAAAGTAACAAGGAGTGATAAATTATGGTTGAAGAACAAGATAAGAGAAAAAAAGAAAATAATCGTTTTTTAGCTAAAGTGGCAATTGTCGGCGTCGTTGCCGGCTTGCTCGGCGGTGGGGTTGCTTATGGTGGTCTAACGGCAGCTAATCTTAATAGCAACTCAACTAGCTCATCATCCTCAACTTCCTCAGCCAACAGCGGGGACACTGGTTCAGTAACGACTTCGACTAGTGGTACGACCAAGGTCAACAAGTCAACCACGACCAACGGGACTATGACTAGTGCTTATAAGAAGGTTCAAAACGCGGTTGTTTCCGTTTTGAACTATAAGTATACGTCCAGCTCTTCATCTAGCTCAGACCTTTACAGCCTCTTTGGCTATGGGGACTCGGATTCTGATTCTAGTTCTGGTTCATCCAGCTCAAGCAAGAAGTCATTGACCCTGTACTCAGAAGGTTCTGGGGTTATCTACACGACTTCCAACGGCAAGGGCTACATCGTCACTAACAACCACGTTATCTCTGGCGCCGCCAAGGTTAAGGTTATCTTGGCATCTGGCAAGACCATTGCGGCTAAGGTAATCGGCAAGGACTCAACCAGTGACTTGGCAGTCCTGTCTATTGACTCTAAGTACGTTACCCAAACGGCTTCCTTTGGTGATTCCAGTTCCCTTCAATCAGGTCAAACCGTGATTGCCGTCGGGTCACCAGAAGGTTCAGAATATGCCTCAACGGTTACCCAAGGGATTGTCTCCTCACCAAGCCGGACGATCACTTACAACTCTAACCAGATGACGGTTATCCAAACTGACGCGGCCATCAACTCTGGTAACTCCGGTGGTCCACTGGTTAACTCAGATGGTCAAGTCATCGGGATCAACTCCATGAAGCTGTCCAGCTCCACGAGTGGGGATTCAGTTGAAGGGATGGGCTTTGCGATTCCTTCAAACGAAGTGGTAACCATCGTTAACCAGCTGGTTAAGAAGGGGAAGATCACCCGGCCACAATTAGGGATCAAGGTCGCAGACATCTCTGAACTGAACAGCTACTACAAGAAGCAATTGGGGATCCCCACCAGCCTGAAGAAGGGGTTGTACGTTGCCAGCGTAACCAGCGGCAGCGCCGCAGCCAAGGCTGGCATCAAGAAGGGGGACGTCATTACTGCAGCTGATGGCAAGACGGTTAGCGACGTAGCAACCTTGCACAGCATCCTTTACAGCCACAATGTTGGCGACAAGGTCAAGATTACCGTTACTAGAAATGGCAAGAGCCAGACCTTTACGGTAACCTTGGAAGCAAGCAAGTAATTATTAGTTAAATAAGAACAAATAAAGCTCGAGCAACTGTTAAATCCAGTTTCTCGGGCTTTTTTATTAACATAAAGCAGATAGAATGAAAGAAAAGTTCGTCTTTATTTCTTGTCAAGTCTTTTTTAAATAACAGGGTTATCCCCAAATTTGTGGAAAAGGCTGTGGATTGTGTATAAATAGGGCTTTCTACTTGGTGGAAAGCTGTGGATAAGCTGTGGATTGTGTGTAAGTTTCACAGTGAAATAACATGCTAAAACAGGCGTTCAAGGCGGTAAACCGGGCTTTACACTTGATTGTTTGTGAAAAGGGCTAGTCTACAGGGCACTTGTGGAAGTGTTCCACGACTTTTGGGAAAATTTTTTCGAAAAAACTAGTGCTAGACAAGACTTTTAGCTGAGCTACTAGATCTAGGGAAGGTCGAAAAAGGCTTGTGGAAAAGGGCGGTTGATAAAGTGTTAAAGACTGTTGATTTCTAGTTAGCTAGGCTAGAAAGGGCTATGGTAAAATAGAGGCATTATGAATATCAAAATTGTTTGCGTTGGAAAATTGAAAGAGAAGTATTTTAAAGACGGGATCGCGGAGTACCAGAAGCGGCTGAGCCGCTTTGCCAAGGTAGAGATCGTGCAGGTGCCGGATGAGAAGGCGCCGGAAAGCCTCAGCCCGGCCCAGATGGAGGAGGTTAAGAACCGGGAAGGCGAGCGGATCCTGAGCAAGATCAAGGACAAGGAATATGTCTACGTGCTGGCTATCAAGGGGAAAGAGCGGGCAAGTGAAGAATTTGCTAAAGAATTGAAAGATCTAGCAACCTATGGTCACTCAGACATTACTTTCGTGATCGGGGGTAGCCTGGGGACCAGCCAAGCTGTGAACAAGCGGGCTGATGACTTGTTCAGCTTTGGCAAGCTGACCATGCCCCACCAGTTGATGCGGCTGGTCTTGATCGAGCAGATCTACCGGGCCTTCATGATCAACTCGGGGAGCCCGTACCATAAATAAGGTGGAAGATAATACTTAAAAAGTAAGACCAAGATCTCAAGTAACAGATCTTGGTCTTTTTGATAGCGATTTAACAGATTCCTTACCAAGTGATAAAATATGTCTTATACAAGTGTAGATGAGATTTTAGGGAAGCATAATGATGAAAATCGGAAAGTTGTTGAGAAAGGTTCGCGTTGAGCTTGGCTTGACGCAAAAGGAAATGGCTGGCAATATTGTCTCGCCAGCCCAGTATTCACGGATTGAAAAAGATGAACAACAGATCAAGCTAGATGACTTGCTGGCAATCTTGCAAAGTCACGGCTATGACTTGGGCTTATTTTTTACTAGATTAATGCTCCAGTATCAGTTGGGGCAAACAGAAAACTTCACTTGCTATAAAAATCAGCTGAGAGAGTCCTTTTATGCTTGTGACTTAGAAAAGGTTAAAAAGCTTGAACTCGACTTAGCTGATCTTCCAGCCAATGATCAGGTCTTTCAAGCAGAAGCAGAAATCATCACGAAGATTTTGGAGCGTGGCTTAGATACCAGTCAGATGAGCAAGCAGAAAATGTGTCAGTACTTTGTCCACCAGGATAGCTGGATGGAAAACACAGAATCTTTAAAGCTCTTTACAATTGTCCTGCATGTGTTTAACTTTGAGATGGTTGTCTTTTGGATGAACGAGTTACTGGATAAGTATCGGCAGATTGAAGACTATCCAGAACAAATCCAGACCGCGATCGCTAAGATATGCATCAGTTTTATGGTTCGCTGCCATCAAGAGCAATCTGAACAGTTAATTAAGCCAATTGTTGATTTCGTCAATTCTTTTCCAGCGTATCCAGAATTTGCTATTTATAAGCTGGCAGCTAAGTATTATCAGAGCCTATCCTTGGGAGATAAGGATAGAGCGGATAAACTGAATTTTGCGCTCAAAGAAGCTGGCATGGCGGACTTTTTCAATTTTTGGTGGCAGTAGAATTTCATATATGAAATTCAGAATCATTTATGCAATTTTGGATTCTTTTCTCCTAATTTGCGCTATAGTAGGGGCGTGAAGTGAAATTAAGCCCTTTCGTTAATGAAAGAGTAAGGTTGATGATTTAGGAGGAAAAATATGCGAAAGCTTGCAGTTGCAGCAGGATTGGCAACGATTTTAATGGCTGCTTCGATGGCATCAAATGTATCTGCTGATAGTAAAGCTGATACGGCTCAGAATAATTATGAGTTTGCAAAGTGCTACAAAGAAGGTGAGGCGAAAGGGATTATTAAGAACAACAACATTTCAGAAACAGACTTTGTTGAAATGTGCAAAAATTCTGTGTTCCCTGCTTACCTAGAGGCAGTAAAGAGTGATCCGACGTTAACTTTTGAGCAATTCGTGGCAAGTGACAATTATGAAGTCCCAGTTCAAAAGCCAGGCGATCACCCTGAAGAAGTGAGTGCCGAAGGGATTAAGAGTAGTAAGAGCGGAAGTCCATTTACCAGCTTCATTTCTGCTAAGAAGAGTTACAAGATGAAGGCTGGGGATATTCTAATCTGCTACGGTACGGGTTCATCAGGAAGTCGACTAATTGGTCATGCGGCCATGGCGACTTCTGCTAACTATATTATTGAAATGTCCGGTAAGCCTCATAACGCTTCGGGTGATTCTTGGAGAAAGAATAATGCACACGTAAAATCTAAGGCAACATTTTTCAAAGAACATATAAAAGGAAGCGATTATGTAGCTGTATATCGTAACAATCACCCTATTTATTCTGATCGTGCCTCTACATATGCATATAGACACATGTATAAGGAAGATAATCCAACGTATCACATTACTTCAACAATCTTCCAAAAATCACCGAGCTACTGCTCAAAGTATGTGGTTCTAGCATATTATTGGGGTGCTACTAAGAAGAGTTGGGGAGATGGTGCAAGACATGGTATTATTCCGCCACACCAATTACCTAGCTACTTCTCAGATAGTTTTGTACCAAGTTACAAGTACAAGGTAACTAGCTATTAACGGAGGAAAAATCATGAATCTAACAGTGACAAAAAGAACTAAGGTCATGTGGTTAATTTCCAGCCTGGTCTTGACCTTGGCTGCAGTAGGGATAGTTATTAACTTAGTTGGTCAAGTTGCTTCAGGCTACGCTTTTGAAGGGGCTGGCGGCAGTACCAAAGAAGCTTTCTTTGATGCCTATGTGCTTGCTTTTATCTTTGCAACCTTATCACCGTGGTTTTCTCGTTTTCTTCATCCGATCATTGCCTGGACAATCAGCATTTTTATCCTAGTATGCTTATTTGTAGATCGTTTCATTGTGCCTTTTGGTATTTCATTAGACTGGTACTGGGTCTTGGAAACAATTATGGTCGCTATTAACCAGGTTTACCTGACATACCTTTGGCGTGGTCGGCTCAAGACTAGAGACTGGTCAGATTGGGTTGTCTTTATCGGCGACATTGTCTTAGGTCTTGGCGCAATTGTTGGTTTCCTCTATTAAAATTAGAACTTCACGCAAAAAATCCGTCTGCGTAAGCAGGCGGATTTTTCTTGTATCGAAAATGTTTTGTAGCTTCTTGTTACTTTAAGCGAAGATTTCTTCAACTTCCACAACTACAGCTGCAGCAGTAGCTGGCTTGCCAACCTTAGCAGCGTATTCCTTAGCGAAGTCGTCGCCTTCGTGTACAGTGGCAGTGCCGACAACGCGTACGTTAGTGTGGCTAGGTACGTCTGCAACGACTACGGCAACCTTGCTGCCAGCCTTGATGTTGTCCCACAGGTGGGCAAAAGTTACTTCGCTCCATACCAAGTGCTTGTCGTCCAAGACAGTCAATGAGCCCTTAGGGCCAACTTGTGGGTTGCCGTCCTTGTCAACTGAGGCAACGAATGCCAAAGCGTCGTTAAAGAACTTTTGTTGGTCTGCAGTTAAAGTAGTAGCTTCTAATTTCTTCATAATAATAGGTCCCTTCTTGTTTACTTACAGTTTTACTCTTGATTCACTTAATATTATAGTCAGTTTTTTATTAAAAAAACTTGACCTAAGTCAAGTTTAACTTATTTTTTGCAAGTTTTTATTAACTTGTTGAACTAAGGCAGTAAAAATGCACCTAAATTGAGCAAAACGACCCCCAATAGGAAGTAGAGCCAGTCCTTTTTAGTCAAAGGAACCTCGACAATGGTTGACCGCGGCGCCCCTTCGACGTAACCGTGCGACTCCATCCCCTGGGCTAGGTTGTCGGCTGACGACAGGGCGACCAAGATCGCTTTAAAGTACAAGGTTGGCGACCAAAAAGACAGGTAGACGCCCCGCATCATCCCGGCCACCCGGATTTGCTTGACGGCAGCTGCCATCTTGGGGATGATGTTCAAAGCCGCCAGGGTGCCGTAGGCGAACTTGCTTGGCAGGTGGAGGTTTTGCTCAAGCGACCTAGCCATTTCTTCAGCGGTCGTGGTGATGGTCAAGCAGGCCGTGGTCAGGGTGTAGACGAAGACCCGGCTGGCAATGTCCAGGGCATACCAGAGGTTGGGGTGGTCGGAAAACCAGTAGCCGGAGGTGAAGACCGTGAAGGCTGCTAAGCCAGCGGCAAAGAGCATGGCTCCCAGGGCCTTGGGCTTGATTTTTTTGTAAATTAAAAAGATTAGGGCTAGAGTGCACACGATTAAATTAGTAATCAGGCTGACCCTGAAGGAGAGCTCCAGCGAAATTATTAAGGTCAGCAAAAATTTAAGACTTGGGTTCATTTCTTCTTTTCTCAATCCTTAACATAAGTCAGCTTCTGGTTGGCCAGGCGCAAGTGGTAGTCGCACCAATTGTTAAGGCCATAAAACTGGTGGCTGATGACGATGATGGTCTGGCCCATGGCCTTTTGACTTTCTTTTAAGAGATCTAGGACCTGGTCGATGGACTTGTGGTCTAAACCGCTCAAGGGCTCATCAATCAAGAGGACCTCGTGGCCGGACAAGAGCATGAGCAGGATCTGCAGTTTTTTCTTTTGCCCGCCTGACAGGGAGTAGACCACCTGGTCCAGGTGGTCAGTCAGGTCCAGCTGACCTAGCGCCGCTTCTAGCCGGTCAGGCGTGAAGTAGGGGTTATGCTGAGCCTTTTGGCTGATGGCCAGCTCGTCTTTGACCGTGATCGCCATGAACTGGTCAGTCGCATTTTGAAAAATCTGGGCCACGTGGCTGAAGTACTGCCGCTCCTTGGCCTTGGCCACTTCTTGTCCTTCCCATTTTAAAGAGCCAGTGTAAGGCATCAGCTTGGTCATGGCCTTAAAGAGGGAGGTCTTACCGGTCCCGTTTTGTCCGGTTAAAAGGGTCACCTTGCCCTTGGGGATGCGGAGCTGGTCTTGCTCTAAGAGCTGCTTGCCCGGGTTGAGGGATAGATCTTGGAGCACAAAGGCAGCAGCTTGATTTTTTTCATCAGGCAAGGGGAAGGCCAGCTGGATATCGTCTAAAGCCGACAAGATCTGGTCGCGGGTTTGGCTGTCGACGTGGCTGACCTGTTGGTCTTTAAACTGGTAGAGCTGGTCGACCTTGCCTAGGTAGTCGTTAAAAAGGTGGTCGGTCAAAATGATGGTCTTGCCTTGGTCGCGGAGCTTGGCCAAGCGCTCAACTAAGAAGCTGCGGGCTACTGGGTCGACGCTGGCAAAGGGCTCGTCTAACAAGAAGAGGTCAACGTCCATGGCAATCAAGACCGCCAGAGCCACGCGCTGCTTTTCCCCGCCGGACATGGTTACGATTTTCTGGTCCAGCAGGTCCTGGATCTGGGCGAAGTCGGCTGCTTTAGCCAGCCTTTTTTCATATTCAGCTCGGTCCAGGCCCAGGTTTTCCAGGGCAAAAATGATCTCTTCACGCGGCGTGGCCATGGTGAACTGCTCGCCGGCATCTTGAAACATCATGGCCTGCTTGAGTCCGGCCAGGTCGACCGTGCCAGCGGTCAGCTTGCCGCCGTACTTGGGGTAAAGGCCCGCCATGATCTTGAGCAGGGTGGACTTGCCGCAGCCGGTTGGCCCGATCAAGAGGGAGAATTGACCGATGTTAAAGGAGAGCGACAAATTGCTAATCAGGGGCTGGTCGGTATAGGCAAAGGTTAAGTGATCAACAGTAATTTTTTCCAAAATAAAAGTCACCTCAAAAAGGGTGACTCAGCTGTCCCTACGCCGGCATTATCCGTCCAGGTTCAATGGGTATAATCTCAGCCAAATGGCACCCCGTAATGTTCTGTTTTCTTGTCTTAATTCTTATTATATTAGACCAAAGGCTGGATGTCTAATCTGAAAAAATAGATCAAGCAGGCGAGAGCCTTTTTCCAATTCTGCCCTTTAATTGAAAGCCTTTTTAGTTGTAAGATAAATCTGTTTGGATTTTTCTTAATATAGGAAAGAAGTAGCAGAGAAGAAAAGAGGAGAAGCGGACAATGAAGGAAAAGCAGATTCGCCTGATCACCGTGGCCTTGATGCTGTCAAACGTCATGTCGGGCCTGGACAACACGATTATCAACACGGCCTTGCCCCGGATTATCGCCGACTTGCGCGGGATCGAGTATACCGGCTGGCTGGTGGCCATCTTCTTGCTGGGGACGGCAGTATCGACGCCCTTGTGGAGCAAGTTGGGTGAGCGGAAGGGGAATAAACTTGCTTATCAGCTTTCAGCGGCCTGCTTTTTGCTTGGAGCCTTGCTCCAAGGGGCAGCCAACTCCATGCCGTTTCTCTTGACCTTCCGCCTGTTGGCTGGGATCGGCAACGGGGGGATGGTGTCTTTGCCTTACATCATTTATTCCGATCTTTACCCCAACCCTTATAAGCGGCTCAAGGTTCTGGGGATGGTGTCGGCCTTCTTCACGACGGCCACGATCCTGGGGCCCCTCTTAGGTGGCTGGATCGTTGACGTTTTGTCCTGGCGCTGGGTCTTTTACATCAATATCCCGGTGGCCATCGTTTCGATCGTATTGGTCCAGCTCTTCTTTAAAGAGGACTTTAGTCCCAAGCCGCCCAAAAAGGTGGATCTGGGCGGGGCCATCTGCCTGTCTTTGGGCGTGGTGGCGCTGCTTTTAGGCACCCAGTTTTTGGAATCAGCCAGCCTGGCTACGGTCTTGCTCTTGTTTGCGGCAGCCTTGATTTTTATCGGCCTGCTCTTGGTGATCGAGCACCGGGCTGAAGACCCAATTATTCCGGAGCGGCTTTTTAAAAATACGCCCTTAGTCATCGACTTTACCCTGTTCGTCTTGATCTGGGCAGCCATGTCGGCCTTCAGCGTCTACGCGCCCATGTGGTCAGAAGGCTTGATGGCTTCTACCGCCCTGGTTGGGGGGATGACCCAGATTCCGGGGGCCTTCACCGACATGATGGGGTCTTTATCGGTCGAGCGGATGCGGCGGAAGTGGTCAGCCTACCAGATCATGCTGGTCATGTGCTGGATCCTTTTTGCCGGCTACTTGATGTTGGCAGTCGCTTCGCAAAGTTTCCCGTATTGGGGCATCCTGGTGGCCGGGAGCCTGCAAGGCTTTGCCAACGGGGTCATGTTCAACCAGCTGCAGGTCAAGGTGCAAGAGGACGCAGAAAAAGAGGACGTAGCAGTGGCAACGTCATTCTCTTACCTGATCCGGATGCTGGCCATGGCCATTTCGGCTAGTTTGTTTGGGGTGATCCTGAACCAGCACCTGGCACAAGGCGTGCGGGGTAGTGGCGGCAAGATTACGATCAAGATGCTGAACCACCTGTCAGACTTTGAAACCCGGGCGAAGCTGCCGGCGAGTCTGATTCCGCAGATGGAAAAAATTCTCTATTCAGCTATTCACGCCATCTTCTGGGCCGGCTTTTACCTGATTTTAGCCGCCTTACTGGTGGCGATCTGGGCCTTTGTCCAGCACAAACGTGGAAAATTAAAAAACGGTCAAGCGTAAGCTTGACCGTTTTTGCTTAAGGGAAGAGTTTGATGTAGCTGAGCAAGGAGGGATTTTGACGGAATTTGCCCCCGAAGTATGTCAACCGGTCTGGATTTTGGCGAAATTTGCCCCCAAAGTATGTCAACCGGTCTGGATTTTGCCGTTTTTCGCCCCCGAAGTATGTCAACCGGTCTGGATTTTAGCGAAAATCGCCCCCAAAGTATGTCAACCGGTCTTGATTTTGGTAAAAATCGCCCCCGAAGTATGTCAACCGTTCTGGATTTTGGTAAAAATCGCCCCCAAAGTATGTCAACCAAGCCGGATTTTAGCGAAATCTGCCCCCGAAGTATGTTAACCGGTCTGGATTTTGGCGAAATTTGCCCCCAAAGTATGTCAACCGGCCTGGATTTTAGCGAAAATCGCCCCCAAAGTATGTCAACCGGTCTTGATTTTGGTAAAAATCGCCCCCAAAGTATGTCAACCAAGCCGGATTTTAGCGAAATCTGCCCCCAAAGTATGTCAACCGAGCTGGATTTTGGCGGATTTCGCCCCCGAAGTAGGCTAACCGGTCTGGATTTTGACGAAAATTGCCCCCGAAGTATGTCAACCAAACTCGGTTGAGTCAACTTGGGGGCTAAAAACAGCAAAACCGCAGTCGGTTGAGTCAATTCGGGGGCAAAAAATTGGAAAAACGAGTCCGGTTGAGTCAATTCGGGGGCGAAAAAACGGCAAAACGAGTTCGGTTGAGTCAATTCGGGGGCGAAAAAACGGCAAAACGAGTCCGGTTGAGTCAATTTGGGGGCGAAAAAACGGTAAAACGAGTTCGGTTGAGTCAATTCGGGGGATAAAAATTGGAAAAACGAGTTCGGTTGAGTCAATTCGGGGGCGAAAAAACGGCAAAACGAGTCCGGTTGAGTCAATTTGGGGGCGAAAAACAGCAAAATCGCAATCGGTTGAGTCAATTCGGGGGTGAAAAACGGCAAAATCGCAGTCGGTTGAGTCAATTCGGGGGCGAAAAATCGGCAAAACGAGTTCGGTTGAGTCAATTTGGGGGCGAAAAACGGCAAAATCGCAATCGGTTGAGTCAATTCGGGGGTGAAAAACGGCAAAACGAGTCCGGTTGAGTCAATCTGGGGGCAAAAAACAGCAAAATTGCAGTCGGTAGAGTCAATTCGAAGGAGCCCCCCACCGAGCAAAACAAAAAATCAGCGAATCCAAGGGATTCGCTGATTCAGTACTTAACCTTACATCTGTTCCAGCCGCTTGATCCGCTCCTCTGTTGGCGGGTGGGTGTCAAAGAGGTGGCTCAGGCTGTGCGTTCTCACTGGATCTTCGATATACAGCGAAGCACTCGCACTGTTAGCCTCTTTCATCGGCTGGCTGTTTTCGATTTTTCTTAACGCACTGATCAAGCCTTGCGGGTTCCGGGTCAGTTCAACCGAGCCGGCGTCAGCTAGGTATTCCCGATTCCGGGACAGAGCCATCTGCGCCAGGCTGGCGGCCAGGGGCCCCAAGATCAGAACAAAAATTACCCCGATCACGCCGATGATCATGCCGATAGTTGACCCACCTTCATCATCGTCATCATCGCGGCGTCTGCCGCCAAAGCCAAACCACATCCAATTTTGGGCGAAGTCGGCAATGAAGCTGATGGCGCTGACCAAGACCAGGGCCACCATGGACAAACGGATATCGTAGTTGCGAATGTGGGAAATTTCGTGTCCTAAGACCCCTTCTAGTTCCTCCCGGTTCATCATGTCAAGCAGCCCCTGCGTTACCGCTACGGCTGACTTGTCTGGCGACAAGCCGGTGGCAAAGGCATTTGGACTTTGATCGGGGATCAGGTAGACCTTGGGCATGGGGACTTGCCCCACCATGGCCATGTCTTCGACGATGTGAAACAGCTGTGGGTTGTCTTTTTCTTGCAATTCCTGGGCGTGGTTCATCGACATGACCACGCTGACAGGGTCTTGGAAGATGATAAAAGAGTAGACCAAGGCAATCACGCCTGCGGTCAAAACCCCGGGCAGAGGCTTGTCCCACATCAGCTGGCCTAGCCCCGCCCCCACCAAGGCAAAGATCACGAAGAAGACCAGCATGACCAAGAAGGTCTTGCGCTTGTTGCGTTCAATTTGTTGATAGAGCATTGCTAGCTAAACCCTACCTTAGAAAGAGACCTTTGGTGCCTTGGTTTCTTCTTCAGGGATGTCCAAGTAGTCAACCTTGGTGAAGTGGTGGATGTTTGCCACGATGTTAGAAGGGAAAACGACCAGCATCTTGTTGTAAACTGCCGCACTGGAGTTGAACAATTGCCGTGAGTAGGCAATCTTGTTTTCCGTGTTGGTCAATTCTTCTTGTAGGTTGGCGAAGTTGGTGTTGGCCTTCAGGTCTGGGTAGTTTTCAGACAAGGCAAAAATCGTCTTCAAGCTGTCAGTGATCTGGTTGGAGATCTTCATGGTCTCTTCCCGGTCGCCAGCTGGCACTTGGGTCAATTGGTTGCGCAGCTCAACCACCTTGCTCAAGGTTTCCTTTTCGTGCTTGGCGTAGCCCTTAACGGTTTCAACCAGGTTAGGAATCAGGTCGTTACGCCGCTTCAGCTGCACGCTGATTTGGCTCCAAGATTCTTCCGTGTTAACCTTGGCTCTTTGCAAGCCGTTGTAGGCCGAAATATAGTAAACAACAATTAAGACAAGTAAAACGGCAATGATAATTCCAGCTACCATTTTTTGTCCTCCCTTTCTGTTAAAAAGTATTTTCGGGTTAAATCTATTATAGCGTAGTTTATTTTTGGAAAAAATAAAAACCTCTCCTAACTAGGAGAGGTAAAAAATCTACTTTTACAGTTCGAACTTGACGATGACCCAGCCGATCAAGGACAGGATGATCACACCAGCGATTTGGTAGCCCAGCCACTTCGGGAAGAATTTCTTCTTGGCTTCCTTAGAAGCGTGGGCGTAGAAGGTCTTCATGACCAGCATGTTGGCCATGGATCCGATTGGTGAGCCAAAACCCCCGATGTTGGAGCCCAAAGTCAAGGCTTCAGCGTACTTGGAGAACTTGCCGACTAAGATAGTTGAAGGCACGTTGCTCATGACTTGACTGGACAAGATAGCAGTCCAGTAAGTGCTCATTTCGGTCCCGACAAAGCCGTGGATAGCCGTTACGACCCAAGGAATCTGCTGGATGTCGCTGATGAAGACAAAGAACAGAGTGAAAGTGAGCAGCAAGGAGTAGTCGATGTGGAGCAGGATCTTCCAGTTAACGATCAAGGCCCAGATGATGGCGGCCAGCATCGGCATCCAGATTGGGACAAACTTGAAGACGCCGACGAAGAAGAAGGCAAAAATCAAGGTGGTCACAATAGTCATCGGCCAGCTGACTTCAATTTCGACAACTTCTTGAGTTGGAATTTCCTTCTTAGGAATAAAGAAGAAAATGCACAAGAAGACTAGCAAGGCTCCGATCAGGTAAGGCAGGGTCCATCTAAAGAAGGTGGCCGGCATCAGGTGGTAGTTGGAAACCACGAAGATGTTGTGCGGGTTGCCCCAAGGCGTGAAGGCCGCCCCGATGTTGGCCCCCATCCCGATCAAGGTCGCTGGCAGGATTTCTGGCAGCTTGTACTTCTTGGCGATGTTCAAGTAGAGCGGAATCATGGTCAAGCAGGTGATGTCGTTGCCGAGGAACATGCCGGAGAAGACTGATAACAAGGTAAACAGCAAGATTAGCTTTCTAGTGGAGTCAGCGATCGCCGTCAATTTATAGGCGATGATGTCCAGGATGTGCAAGTAGCTGTAGACCTGGATCAAGACCAGCATGGTGGTGACGGATTCGATCGTGTGCCAGTTCATGTCGGCGCTGCGTGGCCGAGCGAAGAAGAGACTGATCAAGGTGATGACGATCGTGATCTGCAGAATCTTGTCGCTAAAAATCTTTTTCAACATTGCCGAAAAATTAACTGAAGTTTTCGTTTTGGCGGCGTCCATAAAAATTTCCCCTACTAAAAAATAAGCTAAACTCTTTACAAGAAGTTAACAGAAATAAAATGCAGTCTTTACTTACTTGTATTTCTATTTTCGGATATTTTGATCAAAATCTCAATAGATAAAAATTAACGAACAGATGTTATTGAAAGCATTTTGACAAATTGTGAACTTGCAAAAATGCCAATTTCGTCAGAAGCTTTTTTTGAAGAAAAAATATGCAAAACCGCTCTCAATCTTAGAGCTACGGGATTTATCCGGAAAAAGAAAAAAGCCGATTTGCTACTGTTTTTAAGTGAGTATAGCTCATCGACTTTATTCAATCCCAATTTTTGACTTTGTGAAAAAAGGGTACCACTGGAAGACTGAGAAAGCGTTATCGAAAATTTACTTCTTCGTATTTCGTAGTTAACCTAACTTTCTTCATTGTCTGTAACCTCCGATATATGGAGATTATGCCAGACATGATCACTTGTTAAACACACACGCTAGGAAGAAAAAACGCCCGAAGCCTTGCTTAAACGGGCTGAAAAGGGTATAATTACTACTGATTTTCGAAAATCGATGAAAGGATGAAGAGACATGTCAAGAAATATCCACACTGGGATCAACCCACACCGTCGTCCACGCAATGCTTCTAACTCAAAGAAGCGCGTTGCTCACGCAGCTGCAGTTGTTAGCTACTTGAACCAAGCTGCTAAGGACGAAAACAAGTAATTGTTTTTGAACAGATAATAAAAGACCGCAAGCATTCGGTGCTTGCGGTCTTTTTCTGTTGATGTCTGTGTTCTCGTTTGCCACTCACCAGCTGGAAGCATAAAATTAATTAGTAGCAATCATGTAGTTCACTGAAGAAGGGAGATTTTTTCACCATGAAGTTCCAATGCAGCAGCTGCGGCTTAAGACTGAATTCCTTGCATTTTAAGGCTCAAGGCTTGATCAACCCCAAGCTGACCAGCATTTGTGACCTCTGCCGGCAAAGAGGGCTGGTTCCAGAAGACTACGGCAATCCGGTTGTGAAAATTTTTGCGGAAAACCTTCTTTTCGCCTTTGCAGGCAATAATGAAGACGTCGACAGCGACCACTTTTTAATTCCTGATGCCAAAAAGCGCCGGGCTTACGAGGGCTTTTTGCAAGATTACGATGGCAATGTACTGGCTAAGCTCCAGCTGCCAAGGGAAAAGCTGAATCAAGCCTTGCTGGACAAGGATTTCGTCCCTGATGCCAACTTGACTTTTGCCGAAAATTTAAGTGAGCTGGGGCTAGAGGTGGACTTCCAGCTAAACACCGTCGATTACATTGACCGCGAGCGGATCCGGGCCAAGTACAAGTACCGTTGCCAGTATTGCGGGCGGCGCGGGCGAAGCGTCGACCACAAGGACCCGGTGTCTTTGTCAAACGATAATTCTCTTGACAACCTGATCCTGTCTTGCAGCGAGTGCAACCGGATCAAGTCCAACATGCCTTATGAGCTGTTTGTCAAACTAAACGAGCAGATCCCGGACATCAACCAAAAGCTGGTTAAGTATGAAGACGCCCTGGCTCCCTTGAAAAAGGAATTCCAAGAACGACGCAAGCTTTTGTCAGCCAAAATGCACTTAAAGGGCGTAGTTAATGATCCCGAGCTAAACGCCATGCGCAAGAGCAACAAGCGCCTGCAAGATGCCATCGACAGCCTGGAGAGCGACTACCATGCTTTGGCCCTGGCCCGAGAAGACCACTTCAAGAATGGCTGGAAACTGTACCTGGCGGGTCAAGACAGCGACATTATCTAACTTGTTTTGGTTAAGTAGTTAAGGCAATAATTATAACTAAGTCTAACATTTCAATAAATAACAATATTTTTACAAAAAAATATGCTTGTAAAAAAGGCACTACGGACGTAGCCATAGTGCTTTTGTTTTGTAACCGGATCGATACAACTTTGTAACAATCGAAAGTTATACTATAACCTGTAAGCTAACAAACGACACAAAAAGGAGAAAATGTTTTAATGAGTAAAAAGAGAAAGCTAATGTCGGCCTTAACCGCCTTGTCTGCCTCAGCAGCCTTATTGACTACCGGTACCAGCGCCTTGGCAGCCAGCCACAAGGTTGTTAAAAATGACAGTCTTTGGGCCATTTCTAAGAAGTATGGCGTATCTATTTCCAGCTTGAAAAAGGCTAACAGCTTGTCAGGCAATACCATCTACGTTGGCCAAACCTTGAAGATTCCTTCAAGCAGCATTAAGTCAACCACTAAGACCAGCACCAAGACCGCTGCTGTGAAGGCTACAGCTGCCACGACTAAGACTACTAGCTCAACCACTTACAAGGTTGCCAAGGGCGACACCTTGTGGAGCATCGCCAAGAAGTATGGCGTTTCTGTATCTGCCCTGCAAAAGGCCAACAACCTGTCCAGCAGCCTGATCTACATTGGTCAAAGCCTGAAGCTGGCTTCCAGCCTAACTAGCTACACCACTAGCGGCGTAACCAAGTCAACCACTACGACTAGTTCTGCAGCTGCTAAGTCAACGACTACCAAGTCTTCTACTAGTACCAGCACTGCAGCTGCCGTCAGCCAAGCGCCAACCGCAACGAAGACGACCAGCACTACGGCTTCTGCCGCCAACATCACTTCCTACGCCTTGACCTTCTTGGGCGTGCCTTACGTTTGGGGCGGGACCACGCCAAGCGGCTTTGACTGCTCTGGCTACGTTCAATACGTCTACAACCACTTTGGCATCAATGTTGGCCGGACTACCTACACCCAACAATACGCCGGCACCAAGATCAGCGTGGCTAGTGCCCAAGCCGGTGACCTTTACTTCTGGGGCAGCTACGGCTCAGCTTACCACGTAGCTATCGCTCTGGGCGGCGGTCAATACGTAATGGCACCAGCCCCTGGTCAAAGCGTCAGAACGGGCAACGTGTCATCTTACACGCCAAGTTTCGCTGTCCGCGTTTTATAATCAACCTGCAAAACAAACAGTTTCTGAAAAACAGTCTTGGGGACTTTGCCGCCCAAGGCTGTTTTTTTCTTTTTGGCTTTTCTATACTTTTTAACTTATATTCTTTAACTGAATATCGTTGGTAAATAAGCATTTTTATGGATTTTAAAGAGTGAAAAAGGCAAAAATTGCCTAAAATCAGCCTGAAAAAGCGTAAAATGATAGTTACTTAGTTATACTGTTATATTTTAGAAAAATGCAAAATGTGTTATTTTAACTAAAAATGAGCTATAATTTATAAGTAACTAAAGTATAGGTCTAAAGCTTTTGAGGATTGAGAAACGATGATAAATTCGGCTTTACTGTATGTGGTGGGGGAAGTCTTCTGCATGGCCATCTTGCTGACCCTGGTGGCGGCCCTGAAGCCCATTACGAATTTTGGCAAAAGAGAAAAATGGCTGGCAGCCTCACTGATCAGTGAAACCTTGTATTTTGCTGGCGACGCTGCTGACAATCTGCAATTAGGCGGTCTGGTTCCCGCAACTAAAGTTGGCATGCTGTTTTCCAGCAGCTACAAGGCCTTAATGTTGAACTTCGTCAGCATCGCGGTCTTTTTCTACATTGACCAGTGCGGAGAATTCAGCCTGGCAGACAATAAAAAGAAACGCTTTGCTGTCATGGCGGCAGCGATTGTTTCTAGTATCCTGGAACTCTTTTGCGCGATCTTCAAGCCGGACTGGCTGCTGACGCCGGACCTGCGACCGACCTTCCTTTATAACGTCTTCCTCTTAGCCATTCCCTTGCTCTACTCGCTTGCAGCCATTGCCCTGGCCATCAATGGGGTAAGGCAGAGCACTTCTAAAAGCGTTCGCCGCTTTTACCTGATGACGGGCTGCTGGCCAATTTTGCTGGTGGTCTTTGGGGCTCTTGACGTCTTAGTCAAGGAAATTCCTTTTTACGCTTATGTGGCCACGGCCTACCTGCTGGCCCTGGCGGTTTACCAGTTCACCACCATGGTCGACAACGTTTCTTTAGCCAGCCTGTCCAGTCTGAAAGGCCGGGAAAAATTAAAGGCCGCTTTTGATAGCATTCAAAAGCGGGGACAAGAAGCCGACTACTACCTGGTCTTGGTCGACATGAACGGCCTGCAGTCCATTAACGACATCTATGGCCGGGCGACCGGTGACCAGGTTCTCTGGATCGTTTCTGAAGCCGTGGAAAAAATGGCCGGCCACGGCGAAGGCTACAGCTGCCACTACGGCGGGGACGAATTTTTAGCGATGGTGAAAAGCCGTGATGAAGCTCAAGTCCTCGAATTGATCAATCACTTGAAAGACGAAGTTGCGGATGCGGCTAAAAAGGCTGACCTGCCGGTTGTGCCGCAATTAGTCGCAGCTGCGGTTCGGGCCGACATGGCCGAAGGGCAGCTGACTGACCAGCTCCGGATTGCCGAAGAAAAAGTCTACAACCAAAAGCAAGACCTTGATGCCAACTTGCAGACCGGCAACTTCTTTATCGACAAGGTGACCGGCCTGCCCAACGCCAACTACTTCCACAGCTTTGCCCAGGCCTACCTGGACCAGTGCCTAGAAGCTGGCTTAAGGCCTGCCGTGGTCATGATCAACGTGACCGGGATGCAGGGCTACAACAATCGCTTTGGCTACGCCAAGGGCGACCAGCTTTTGAAAAAGCTCGCTGAAATTCTGAAAAAAGACTTCAGCGAGGACGTCTTGGTCCGCTTTGCTGAAGACAACTTCTTGCTAGCTGAAGCCCAAGATCAGCTCTGCCAGCGATTGAACGAATTAGCTAAGATTTTTAGCATCCAAGAAGGCGTCAGCATCCGGGCCGGGATCTGCGCCTATGATGGCAAAGACGCCCTGATGTCGACCGTCGACAAGGCCAAGCGGGCCTTGCGCTATATTAAAAATGATCGCTCTATCGTTAGCCAGGTTTACAACCAAGAAGTTCAAGAAAGCTACGAAAGACAAGACTACGTTTTGGAAAGCTTCCAAGAGGCTTTGGACAAGGGCTGGATCAAGCCTTACTTCCAATTAGAAGGCCGCAGCCTGACCGGCCAAGTCTGCGCTGCTGAAGCCCTGGCCCGCTGGGAAGACCCGAAGTACGGCGTACTAGGGCCCGACTTCTTTGTCAGCATCCTGGAAGACGCCCACTTGGTCCAAAATCTGGACCTGTCCATCATTCGCCAGGTTTGCCAGATGCTGGCAAGCCGCCTCAAGCAGGGTAAGCCGGTGATCCCGATTTCCGTCAACTTGTCCCGGATCGACTTCCAGGTTTGCGATATTTTTGCCGAAATTGAAAAAATCCGCCGGACCTACGACCTGCCAAGTTCGCTTCTCAAGATCGAAATCCTGGAATCCACTGTAGCCAGCGATCCGCAGGTGATCAACCAGACCATTGACAAGTTCCACGAGCAAGGCTACGAGGTCTGGATGGATGACTTCGGCAGCGGCTACTCCAACTTGAACAACCTGGACGAATACAACTTCGACCTCTTGAAGATCGACATGATCTTCCTCAAGGGCTTCAAGGACCGGCCACAGGTCAAGACCTTGCTGGCTATCGTGGTTGACATGGCCAAAAAGCTGGGGATGCACACCCTCTGTGAAGGGGTGGAAACCACTGAAGAATCTGCCTTCTTAAGAGAGATTGGCTGCGAGCGCCAGCAAGGCTACCTTTTCTCTAAGCCGATTCCGCTGGCAGACTTTTTAGCCAGAATCGACCAGGAAAAGGCCAACGGCAACCTGGAAGACCCAGCCAGCAACCCTTACTACAACCGGATCAGCCAGGTTAACGTCTTGGCTGACCCCATGCATAGCACTAGTGAGTCTGGCGAAGCGAGCGGGATCAAGCTCCCGATTGCTATCATTGAAAAGCGGCAAGATGACTGGCTCCACTATGCCTACATGAACCGGAGCTACGAGACTTTTTTAGAAAGTCTGGGCTACCAGGTAAAGGAGTGGGATCAAAGCGTCAACAACTTGGACTACTTCAAGAGCGTGCTCCTAGTCATGATGGACCAGTGCCGGGAGCAACAAGGCTATGTCAAGCGGGTTGAGGCCCTGAGCGGGCAAAAGTTCAGGATGGAAATGTCCTACCTGACTACGGATGCTCCAACCAGCAAAGAAGCCTACGTCTTTACCTTTGAAGAGAAGTAGCATCGGACAAAAAAGCTAAGAATCCAAATAGTAAACAGCAAGAAAAAACTTCATTCCCGAAACAGGAATGAAGTTTTTCTTTTGTCTAATTGTCTAACGTTTTTACTTTTAGTAAAGGACTAGATCTGTGGCCCCCGGAAGTTGGCTAAGAACTTCTTGGTCTTTTCATTTTCTGGGTGGTTGAAGATCTCGTCTGGACTGCCTTGTTCAGTGACGTAGCCGTCGCTCATGAAGAGGACTTGGTCAGAAACTTCCTTGGCAAAGGCCATTTCGTGGGTAACCACGATCATGGTCAAACCGGTCTTAGCCAGCTTCTTCATGGTTTCCAGAACTTCGCCGACCATTTCTGGGTCCAGGGCACTGGTTGGTTCGTCAAAAAGCAGGATTTCAGGGTTCATGGAAATAGCGCGGGCGATAGCGACACGCTGCTTTTGCCCACCGGACAATTGCCGCGGCTTAGCGTCGATATAAGGGTCCATGCCAACCTTCTTCAGGTTTTCCATGGCAACCTTGCGGGCTTCTTCCTTGGACCGCTTCAAGACCAATTCTTGGCCTACCATGCAGTTTTGCAAGACGTTCTTGTTTTCAAACAGTTCAAACTGCTGGAAAACCATGCCGACCTTGGACCGGTAGTGGGGGATGTTGTAGTTTTCATCCAGGATGTTTTGGTCGTGGAAGAGGATCTTGCCGCCCGTTGGGTCTTCCAGCAAGTTGATGCAGCGGAGCATGGTTGACTTACCGCCACCAGAAGGTCCGATGATGGTCATGACTTCGCCCTTGTGGACTTCAAAGGAAATGTCTTTTAAAACTTGGTGCTCACCATAAGCCTTTTGCAGGTGGTCTACCTTTAAAATAATTTCGTTTTGCGTAAAATCAGCCATCTTACTTGTCTCCTTCCTGCTTGCCAACTTGTACTTGGTTAGCCATCATGTTGTAGTTTTCAGGACCTTCGATGTGCTTTTCAATCAAGTTGAAGATCCGCGTAATCGTAAAGGTCAAGAACAGGTAGATTGCGGAGAT
>NZ_JBJFHB010000058.1:0-28512 GCF_051893255.1 Lactobacillus sp.
AGTGGAAAAGGCTTAAAAAAGCGTACCTCTAGCATATGGCTGGGGTACGTTTTTTGTCTGTTTTTGGACAGGAGAAAGCTGTCCTTTATGATAAAATTTACTGTGAAATAGCAAGTGATGTGAGGTGATTTGTGATGGATCAGGATACTTTTTCTTTTGTAGTGTACATAATTCATGCATGTGCGGATCAGTGGCAAGTTAGCCCATCTAAGGCTTATCAAATCCTGAAAGATAGTGGCTGCTTAGATAATTACCTGATCCCTTATGCCGACATCTTGCACACACAAAGTACGCAATACGTGGTTCATGACCTCGAAAAATATCTTAGCGAGCGAGGAGTGAAAGTATGATCGTTTATCACGGTTCAGACACAGTTGTAGAGCATCCAGATGTAAACCATTCCTTTAGAGATTTAGATTTTGGGAGAGGTTTTTATGTAACGACTGTTAAAGAACAGGCAGAAAAGTGGGCCAAAAGAAAGGCGGCTTTCTCTAAGACTGATTCTCCAGCTATCCTTAATGTCTATGAATTAAAAGAAGACATGGGTGGCTTTAAATTTAAAGATTTTGACGGAGACCTAGATACTTGGATTGACTTTGTATGTAAGTGTCGTGATGGGAACCAAGACTATCGGCAATTTGATCTCATTAAGGGGAAAGTTGCTGACGATAAGGTGTTTCGTGTTGTAGACTTCTATCACAGCGGAATCTGGGATAAAGCAAGGGCAATTAAGGAAATTCGTGTCTACCCGACTTACGATCAGATTGCCTTTATTACTCAAAATTCTATCGACCAGTTACTTAGTTTTAAAAGATATGAGGAGGTTGAATGATATGAACGATGATGTTTTAGAAAAATATTACCAAGAGCGGCTTGAGGAGCGGATCATCTCTCGTTTGGCCGAGGTCAAGCACTTGTCGTTAGAAGAAGCGATGGATATTTACTATCACAGCAACCTTGCCCAAAAGATCCATGAGGGACTGTACGACATCCAGTACCTAGATTATAAGGTACTGGTACAAATTTTACTTGATACTGAATCAGAGCTATTTGAGAATTCAAGTAGGCGTAAGCGGGCTTAATAGTCAGTAGATTGAAAGTAAGAAATTATGTTAGATTACCAACCGCCCTTTCACATGACTGATCGCATTACCAACCTGGTTGCTGAAATTAGTGAGCAGGTTGGCAGAATTGCGGTGCTCTCACACGGCAACCTTAATCCGCACCTGAGAAAGGAAAACCGAATTAAGACAATCCATTCATCGCTTGCAATTGAGCACAATTCCCTGTCTTTAGAGCAGGTGACAGCCATTTTAAACGGCAAAAGGGTTCTAGGCAATCCCAACGAAATTCGGGAAGTCAAAAACGCCTATGATGCCTATGAAATGATGCTCACGCTTGATCCTTATTCAGTCAAAGACCTGCTCAGGGCCCACAAAATGATGATGGCTGGCTTGATCAAGGAAAACGGCAAGTTCCGGTTAGGCGGAGTTGGCGTTTTTGATGGTGAAAAAGTAATCCACATTGCGCCGCCGGCTAGACTGGTCCCGGGAGAGATCCAGGCACTTTTTGACTGGTACCAAAGTTCAGGGATGCATCCCTTGATTAAAAGTGCGATCTTCCACTATGAATTTGAGTTTATCCACCCCTTCGCTGATGGCAATGGCCGGATGGGGCGGATGTGGCACAGCATGCTTTTGGGCAAGTGGAATGAGCTTTTTTACTGGCTGCCGATTGAAGAACTGATCCGTAGCCGTCAGCAAGAGTACTATGATGCCTTGGGCAAGGCGGATGAGGAAGTTGACAGCAGTGCCTTTGTGGAATTGATGCTGGAGATTATTTTGGCGACGCTGAAAGAGACAATTAGGACTTTTTGGCAAGACCCCAACCTATTTACCAAAAAATCTTAGCAAGCAAAAAGACGTACCAACCGGTACGTCTTTTTTACGCGTTTTCAGTTTTTAAGAGGAAAGTGTTGCTTACTTAGTGCCTGGGCGCTTCTTCTTTTCAACCTTTTGACCCATGGTCATGTCGTCATTGTAGCCCCAAACCCAGGTAACGATGAAGGCCACCACGATGGATGCGGCACTGGCGATTAAGAAGGTGTAGAAGCTGTTCAAGTCGCTTGGGTTCTTCGGGTTGAAGAAGCTGGAGAAGCCGATCAAGCCGCCCGTAAACCCGTACATGGTCCCGTGCATCAAGCCGGTGATCAAGCCGCCGACGGCTGAACCCACGCAGCCAGAAGCGAAGACCTTCTTGTAGCGGAGGTTAACCCCGTAGATGGCTGGTTCGGTAACCCCGCAGAAGGCACTAACGGCTGCGGCGATCCCGAGTTCCTTTAAATCAGCCTTTTTAGACTTAATGGCAACTGCTAAAACGGCTGCCCCTTGAGAAACCATGGTTGCAGAAATGATGGCGTTCAAAGCACTTTGGCCGCTGCCAGCGATTTGCTGCGCAACCAGCGGCACCACGCCCCAGTGCAGGCCGAAGATAACCAGCAATTGGTAGAAGGCCCCGATGACCAAGCCGCCGATCCAGCCACTGGAGAGCACCAGCCAGTTGATGAAGGCCGCAATCCCGTTGGCTGCACCTTGGATGACTGGCCCCGTTACCACGATAGTGATGGTGGACACGATCAAGATGGTGAACATTGGGACAAAAATCATCTGCAGGTAGCTTGGCAATACTTTTTTCAGCCACTTCTCGCACTTAGCAGCCAGGTAAGCAGCCAAGATCATTGGGAAGATGGAGTAAGAGTAACTAAGGAAGTTAAAGTGCCATGCACCAAGACTGAACATGGTCTTGCCTTGGCTGCCCCAAGTGATGATTTGCGGGTAGGTGATGAAACCGCCGATTACCGCGGCTACGATTGGATCACTCTTCAGCTTTTTTGCGGCGCTGAAGCCAACCAGGATTGGCAAGAAGTAAAAGGCAGAGTCGGCCATGGCGCTGACCGTGATGTAGACCGTGCTCTTAGTGTTTAAGAGGGCGCCGAGCTGGGGCAGGGTCAAGAGGGCGAGCAGGCCCTTGATGATCCCGGAAGCGGCGATTACGCCGACAACTGGACTCATGGAGCCGGTGATGAAGCCGATCAGGTTGCCAAAGGCCCGGCTGACTGGGTTCTTGCCGTCATCCGTACTTGCTGGCTCATCAGCGCTGTCTGCGTCTTCCAGTTCAGGGAGCTGCGCCATGACAGCGTCATAAACGTTAGTAACTTCGTTGCCGATGACCACTTGGTACTGGCCGCCGGCGTGCATCACGTCCAAGATCCCGCGCTGCTTTTTCAAAATGTCGTCGTTAGCCTTGCTTTCGTCTTTCAGGTAAAAGCGCAAGCGGGTGATGCAGTGGATCAGGCTCTTGATGTTGTCTTTCCCGCCGACGTTTTTAATGATAAAAGTTGCCAGTTCATCATAGGACAGCTTCTTGTTTGTCGTGTCTTCTGCGGCAGCCTCTTGCAAGTAGGCGGTTGCTACCTGGTCGCCGGCTTGGGCTGGGCCTTCAGATAGGTCTAGGCCGGACAGCTTGTCGCCAGAGTTGGTAACCAAGGTCATGATGGTTGTGGCTAGATTTTTACCCTTAATCAAATCCAGGTCCATCTGGGCGATGGCTTGGCCTGCCTTGACTTCTTGACCTTCGGTCACCTTAACGTCAAAGCCTTCCCCATTTAATTGAACCGTGTCGATCCCCATGTGGACCAGGACTTCTAATCCGGTGTCAGTTACGATGCCGACCGCGTGCTTGGTCTTGGCAATCATGGAAATTTTCCCAGAAACTGGCGCCAGGACTTGCCCATCAGTAGGGCTCACGCCGAAGCCTTGCCCCATGATTCCCTGGCTAAAAATTGGGTCGCTGGTTTTATCCAATGCTACTACTTCCCCAGTAGCCGGACTGAAAATCGTCTCTTTCTCACTCATGTTAACTTTCTCCGTTTTCGTTTGTAAGTGTTTTCTTTAACTGACTCTAATCTTAAACTTGTCTATACAAGTTGTCAAGAACTTTTTTGAAGTCGTTTTCTTTAACTAAAAAACAAGGCCAAAAATTATTTGCACTTGTACATACAGATGGTATATAATCAAAGCAGATCGAGGAAAGGAAGGATCAAGATGGCGCAGAGTAAAGCGGATTTGATCGCACAAGACATCGCATCCAAGATAAAGTATCAGCAATACAAGGGCGGCGACCAGCTGCCCAGCGAAAATCAGCTCTCCGAGCTCTACGGGGCTTCGCGGGAAACGGTAAGGAAGGCTTTGAAGCAATTGACCGACCTGGGCCTGATCCAGAAGATCAAGGGCAAGGGCTCAATCGTACTGGACTTAAGCAAGTATGCTTTTCCCATTTCGGCCATTACCAGTTTTGCGGAACTGAACCAGACCCTGGGGATGGAGGCTAAGACGGAAGTTTTGGCTTTGGAAAAAATGGATGAGTTGCCAGACCTTTTTAAAGAAAAGTTCCCAGAGATTGAGAGTGCGCCTGGCTTTTACCTGGAGCGGCGGCGGCTGATCAAGGGCGAAGCGGAAGTGCTCGACTGCGACTTTCTTTTTAACCCGCCGGTGACCGACTTGCCGCAAGCAGCAGCGGAAAAGTCCGTCTACGATTACCTAGAAAAGCAGCTGGGGCTGGACATTTCCTACGCCACCAAGGTAATCACGGTGGAAAAGGCTGACGCTGACGTGCAAAAGAAATTGGACATCAAAGGCGATGTGGTCCTGGTGGCCAGCCAAAACTTTTTGGCAGATACGACCTTGTTCCAGTTGACCCTGTCCTTTCACGACCCCCAAAAGTTTAAGTTCGTTGACTTTGCCAGACGGCAGAAGATTAAGTTTTAACTGGGGCACGAGAAATCAGATGTTAAAAAGCAGAAGACAATACGAGGATGAAGAAATGAACAAACTTGGCCAAAAGGTGATCTACCAGATCTACCCAAAGTCTTTTTACGATGCTAACGGCGTCGGCGTGGGCGACCTGCGCGGGATTATCGACAAGATCGACTACATCAAGAAGCTGAACGTGGACATGATCTGGTTCAATCCCTTTTTCGTATCGCCGCAAAACGACAACGGCTACGACATTGCGGACTACTACCGGATTGACCCCCGTTTTGGCACCATGGCTGACTTTGAGGAGCTGGTGGCCAAGTTAAAGGAAATCGGCGTGGGCGTCATGCTGGACATGGTCTTCAACCACTGCTCAACCGAGCACGAATGGTTTCAAAAGGCCCTGGCCGGGGATGAAAAGTACCAAAAGTTTTTCTATTTAAGAAAGGCCAAGGCCGACGGCAGCCTGCCTAACAACTGGCAGAGCAAGTTCGGCGGACCTGCCTGGGCCAAGTTTGGCGACACCGACTACTACTACCTCCACCTCTACGACCCAACTCAAGCAGACCTAGACTGGCACAACCCTGAAGTGCGAAAAGAATGCGCTAAGGTCGTCAACTTTTGGCGGGCCAAGGGCGTGCACGGCTTCCGTTTTGACGTCATCAACGTCATCGGGAAAGACGAAAGCTTGGTGGACTCGACCGGTGACCCAGCTCAAGAAAAGAGCCTTTACACGGATACCCCGGTCGTTCACCAATTTTTGAAAGAATTAAACCGGGAAAGCTTCGGGCAAGATGCGGGCAGTATCACGGTTGGCGAAATGTCGTCAACCACGATCCCGAACTCTATCGAATACTCCAATCCTGCTGAGCACGAGCTCTCCATGGTCTTCAACTTCCACCACTTGAAGGTGGACTATAAAGACGGGGAAAAGTGGTCCAAGGTGCCATTTGACTTCATGAAGCTGAAGGAACTTTTTACTGACTGGCAGGAAAAAATGGACCAAGGAGGCGGCTGGAACGCGCTCTTTTGGAACAACCACGACCAGCCCTGGGCCTTGACGAGATTTGGCGACACCGGCAAGTACCGGGAAAAGTCGGCGGAGATGCTGGCGACGGCCACGCACCTGATGAAGGGGACGCCATACATCTACATGGGCGAAGAAATCGGGATGATTGACCCAGATTACAGTTCGATTGACGACTATGTAGACGTGGAATGCATCAATGCTTACCGCGAGCTATTGGCAAAAGGGATGAGCGAAGAAGAGGCTTTTGCCATCGTCAAGACCAAGGCGCGGGACAACTCCCGGGTGCCGATGCACTGGGATGACAGCCAGTATGCCGGCTTTAGCCAGGCAACGCCATGGCTCCGGCCGACTGACCAGGACCGGATCAACGTGAAAAAGGAGCTGGCGAGCGGGGAGATTTTTGCCTACTACCAAAAGCTGATCGCCTTGAGAAAGAGCGAGGAGCTGGTTTCAGATGGCCACATCCAGATGGTCTTAAAAGACGACCCGCAGGTGCTGGGCTATAAGCGGTACTTGGACGGCCGGCGCGAGAAGCTGCTGGTTTTGACCAATTTCTATGGGAGCGAGCACGAAGTGGCCCTGCCAGAAGAAGTCCGGGGCTTGGCGGCGCAGGTCTTGATCAGCAACTATGGGCAAGGGGATTTGACCCTGCCGGAAAAATTGACCTTGAAGCCTTACGAAGCGATTGCGGTCAAGGTGGAAGGGTAAAGGAAAGAGCAAGATCCAAGTTGGGATCTTGCTCTTTTGGTTTTGGTGTTGGGTTGAGGCACACTTTTTGGCAAACTAAAGCTTAATCCTCAAGCTAAAAAAGGACAAGCTTAGGCTTGTCCTTTTCTGCTACCGCCAGGTTAGCGGCAATTCTTGTTGTTTCATTCTGTCTGGGTCTGGCAGGCTGAAGTCTGCTGGGTCCAGGGTGACTTTTTCAATAATTTCAGGGATGATAGGTTCGTTAACTTCCACATCGTCATAGGGGAAGTCGGTTACTGGTCGGGTTTTAACCTGGCCCAGGCGCTGGATCTCGTCCATCCCGCTGACGATTTTGCCAAAGACAGGGTAGGTGCCGGTCAGCTGCGCTTGGTCAGTTAAAGGAAAGAAGACTTCACAGCCGGCCAAGCCCATTTCACCATACCCGCCCATGCAGATGGTGCCGGCCTTAACCGGCAGGGGGGTGAGCTCTGGGTGGAGGTCAAATTCGCTAGGGATGAGGTACTTGGCTTCTTTTTTGCCAAAAGCATTGTAGCTTAAATCCACCCACTTGCCAGGGACTATCCGTTGGATGGCATGGCCATCATAGATGTGGTGCTTAATCGCCCAGACGAAGCTGGCGCAGGTGTTGGGCGCAGCGTCTGGCAAAAGCTCAACAACGATTTTTGCCCCATTTTTCATCCAAAAAGTTGTAGTAGCCATGGCCCCTCCTTAATTGAAGTAGGCCCGGGTGTAGTCGGAAACCCCGGTTGTGTGCCACAAAACGCCCTTAAGCTTGGAGTTGACCAGGTGGTCTTCAACTTCCGTACACAGCGGGATAACTGGGTTGTCTCTGCTTAGCTGCTTTTGGGCATTGAGCAGGTTCTTAAAGTAAGCCTTCTTAGAGGAGGCATTTTCGGACTTGGCCAAACTGAGCTGCTTGTTAAAGTTGGCGTTGGTGTACTTGCCGAAGTTGTGGGAGTTGGTCAATTCTTGGGTTTCCAGCTCGCTCATTGGGTCGGCGTAGTCGTTCATCCAGTAGCTCAGTTGCAGGTCAAATTGCCCCTTAACGGCCAAGTTGTAGGCAGACATGAATGGCAAGGACTTGACTTCAATCTTCACGTTTGGCAGCTTGCTTTCGATTTGCGATTGTAAAAATTCTGCCTGGTTCTTGTCAGTTGACGTGTCGTAGCCAACTAAGGTCAAGGTGACACTGGACTTGCCCAGTTCCTTCAAGCCTTCCTTCCACAGCTTTTTAGCCTTAGCAACATTGTAGGTTTCCTTAGGCTTGGCCACAGTGGCGAAGTCCTTGTTAGTGCCAGGGTAGTTGGCAGCACCTGGGGAAGAGTAAGTGTATGAAGGCTTTGAGCCGTTTGCCATGACTTTTTCCGCTAATTGCTTGCGGTTGATGACCAGGTAGAGGGCTTGGCGCAGCTTAGCGTTGGCTAAAACTTTGCCCTTAGCTTGGTTGGTTCTGATGAAGTAGTTGCCGGACCGGTCCACGTACTTGAGGTGCTTGTCATTCTTCAAGCCTTGGGCAGTGGTCCCGGTGATCATGGCGTCGTCTAGGCTGCCTTGCTGGAAGAGCTGGTGGGCGGTGTTGGCTTCTTTGACCACTTGGTACTTGATCTTGGTCAGCTTGACTTCAGACTTGGCGTAGTAATTTGGATTTTTGACCAGGGTCCAGGTGTTAGCACCAGCCTTCCAGCTGCCCAGTTTGAAGGCGCCGTTAGAGGCAAAAGTCTTCATGCTCGTGCCGTACTTTTTGCCATATTTCTTGACCAGCTTGGTGTCTTGCGGCAAGAAGGAGGTCATGGTCAATTTTTCCGTAAAGGTTGGAATTGGGTATTCCAGGTCAACCACCAGCTTGTGCGTGCCTACTGCTTTGACGCCAAGGGTAGAAGCCTTCTTTTTGCCATTTTGAATGGCAGTAGCGTTCTTGATGCCTTGGTAGATGTAGCTGTAGCCGGACAGAGAAGTTGGTGCCACCCCTCGTCTCCAAGCGGTTACGAAGTCTTCAGCAGTCACTTCGTCGCCATTGGACCATTTAGCGCTTCTGAGGTAGAAGGTATAGCGCTTGCCGCCGTTAGACTTGACGGTCTTCTTGGCCAAGGCGGCAACGGGTTTGTTGTTTTTATCCGCGCGGAAAAGGCCATCGTTCATCTGTTGCAAGACGTCCCAGATCGGGACGGTGGTGCTGGCTGATTGGTCAAAAGTGGCGATGGTGTCGCTTTCCATCAGGTTCAGCGTGGTTTTGGCGGTGGATGTATTGGATTTGCCGCAGGCAGTGAGCATGAGCCCAGCTGCGAGGGCGGCCCCTAGGGATGCTGCTTTCTTCATGGTTTCCTCCTTACTATGCTGGAAGATTGGTAGATGCATTAAATATTGATTAAGATTTTTATCATAATCTAACACTGATGGCGGGAGTTTGTCAATGAGGGGTGAGGGGGGAGGCGGCGTCATGCTCGCTTTTTTAACTATTGTCTTGAGCTTTTTAGCTATTACTCAATTGCTTTTACTTTAGTGGTTGATATTTTTTACCAAAAAAGGTTAATATATAACTAAGGGAAAAGTTGTGTTCACTAACAACTACATACAAGAATAATGATTAACTTTTCATTTTCTGGCACTTGCTTAACTTTTTCCCTATTTTGCTAAAAAATTTTTGAGGAGAAGTATTATGGCAACTACAGCACTTGGAAAATACCTAAGAAAGATAAGGATCGATCATGATGAGCGACTTTATGATATGGCAGAGAATCTTGGCATTAGTTCAGCATTTTTATCAAGCGTTGAAAATGGACATAAAAAAGCCTCAGATTCATTGATAAATAAGATAATAGAAAACTATCACCTTACACAAGAACAACAGAAGGAGTTGCTTTATGCTAAAAGTAAGAGCGTTAGCAAAATTGATCTTTCTTCATTTTCACCTGAAAAGCAAGAGGCTACATTAATGTTTGCTAGAAAATTTGATGATTTAACAGATGAACAAGTTCAAAGAATTAAGAAAATTTTGAAAGGAGATGATGAGAGTGATTAGCTATGAGAGTAATTATCGTACTGTTCCAAAATCTCGGAAAGATATTAGGAATATTGCAAAAGCTTTAAGAGATGAGTTGGGAATCCCACAAGGTCAACTCTACGTAGATATTACTAAAGTTTTAGAATTAATGTGTGATGCAGAGCCTGCTTTTTCTTTCGAAGTAGTAGATGACAACGTTCTTGAAAAAAATGTTCAAGCATAATCTGATATTGATAAGCATACTATCTTCATTAAAGAATCGGTTTATATTGGAGCAATTCATAATTGTGGTAGGGATAGAATGAGTATTGCGCATGAAATCTTTCACATATTGCTCCATCAGAGAAATACATTAGTACTTTATAGTAGGGAAGAAGGCACACTGAAGAGATATGAGAATCCTGAATGGCAAGCCGAATGTTTTGCAGGGGAATTTCTAATGCCATATTCTCAAATAAAGACAATGGATAAAGATGATATTATAAATAAATGCAAGGTTTCAGAAAGAGCAGCCAATTATCAATTGACACATATTTAATGTCGGTAAAATAGCGAAAGCACAAAAAAGACAGTTGCGCCAACAACTGTCAGATAAAGAACCTTGTTAAGATCTCTATTTTCACATTAATTTTAACATGGTTCTGAGAATTTTGCTTGAAAACTTTAATTCTGATACACAGGAGGCAAAATTGGACAGAATAATTAATTTAAAGTTTACTAATGGTGACGAATTTCCAATTTTACAAAAGCAACGATTTGATTTTGTAAGACCATTTCAAATGATTCGTTTTTCTGATCGCAACAAAGCATCACTCATAGACTCGGTTTGCTTTTACGAATGGGATAAAAAATTTGAAAGTCAGCTAAAAGAAGAAAAAATACATAAAATAATACCATCTTTAAAATTAGCGGGTTCAGTTGTTCAACCAGATTACAGTATTTTTGCAGATGAACCTTTAATTTTGCAAAAAATGGCTGTTTTTGAGAAGAATCGTGTAGCTGCAGAATTGCAATCCGCCGGAATTGAAGTGATTCCAAATTTGCGATGGGGTGATAAAAGATCGTACGATTTTGCTTTTGTAGGAATACCCAAAAATCAAATTTGTGCGATTGGAACTTATGGTCAGATTCATGATGTTGAAAAGAGAGAGCTATTTGAGTCTGGACTTGAAATTGCACTAGAGTCTGTCCGTCCAAGAGAAGTTCTAGTTTATGGTAGTATGCCCAATGATATTTTTGGTCCATACAAAAATATCATTAAATTTACAAGATATCCAAGTTGGCAGGAATATTTTAGTAAAACAGGAAAGGCATGCTAAATGGGGTCAGGGTACAAAGGATATTTAAACACCGAAGGTGCTGAAAAGAGATTTAAGCCAACTGAATTGATGAACGAATTGCGGCATAGCGGTGCCAAGTTCTCTGAAAAAGATGTTATTCTAATAACTAAAAACTATAACGGCAAGCTTATATGGTTAGAAAATGGAAATGATAGATCTGGCCTTCAACATATTCTGAAAGGGCATAAGAACAATTTTAAAGGTGAGAATATTATTGAACTAATTAAGGAGCTATCTTCTCAAAAGCCGTTACGACATATCGAACGCAATGAAGGGAAACAATTATGTGATGTTTTTCTTTATAAAAGAAATGGTAATGAGTATTTGTTAGCATATGGTGATAATGGATACATCGTCACATTTTATAGAATTAGTAGAGGAAAAAAGAGGAAAAAATGTATACAGTAAAAAAAATAATTCCATATGAGTTTACTAGAGATATTATTTTTGAAAGTTCTAAAGGGCAAGAAATTACAGTATTTGACGATTCAGATCTAATTGGAAATGATGACTTTGCTTTCTTGAAAGTTGGTCAATCATACAATATTGTGATTGGCATTTTAGGCGATTTGGCTAAAACAGGAACCGAATTTACAGTTCTTGGAAAAAGGTCAATTGAATCAATATCATTTTTGGAATTAGCAGATGGTGACGAAAATATTTTTTGCCTAGAGCCAGATGGACAAGAGATCGATGATTTGACTGAAAAAAGTAAAATTAGAGTTGATGTTGAAAGATATGACCTTTTGCAAGTCGACAATGTGGTCCATGGCAGATTTAAGTTAGGGATCTAGTGGCATAATCGATAGGAAAAGGAGATATTATGAAAGTTTTAGTTACTGGCTTTGATCCCTTTGGCGGAGAGCAGGTCAATCCCGCGATCGAAGCCGTCAAGTGGCTGCCTGACGAGATCGCCGGCGCGCAGATTATCAAGCTTGAGATCCCGACCATTTTTGACAAGAGCGCTGAGCTTATTCACGAAGCCATTATCAAAAATCATCCCTATTATGTCATCAACATTGGCCAAGCCGGGGGACGTGCGGCAATTACCCCGGAGCTAGTCGCCATCAATTTTGACGATGGGAGCATCCCTGATAATGCCGGTTTCCAGCCAATCGACCGCACCATCCACATTGATGGTCCCGCTGCCTACTTCACCCAGCTTCCTGTCAAAAAGATGGTCAAGGCTATTCGCGAAGCTGGTTTGCCTGCCCGCGTGTCAACCACGGCCGGCACCTATGTCTGCAACCACGTCATGTACCAGGTCCAGTACATGCGCGATAAGGAATTTCCTTGGCTTAAAGCCGGTTTCATCCACATTCCTTTTTTGCCAAGTCAGGTAACAAACGAGTATAACCAACCATCTATGAATTTAGGCGACATAGTTGCCGGATTGACCGCAGCCATCGGGGCTGCCTTGGCCTGAAAGATTGATAAAAAGTAATTAGAACTCCTTATCAATCGGTGATACAATCTAATTAGTTAAAAGATGTGCGAATTAATGTGATTGTGGTGAAGATGATGACTAAAGTAATTAAAATTCTTGCAAATATTGCTGTTGCTGCTACTTTGGCTGCGGGCGTTGGCGCCGTATTGCCAAGCCAAACTGCTACGGTTAGCGCCGCTACTAAGAAGTCCGTTAAAAAGGTAGCCAAGAAGAAGGCAGCTAAGAAGAAGGTTGCTAAGAAAACCACTAAAAAGGCAGCTAAGAAGGCCGTAGCTAAGTCATCATCAAAGAAGACTAGCAAGAAGGTTGCTTCAACTAGTTCATCATCAAAGACTAGCTCAGCTACTAAGAAGTCTTTGGTAAGCAGAGAATCTTACCCAACTAGAAGAGTTGCTGACCCAGCACCAGCTTACCCACGCGTACCAAAGGTTCCAACTACTGTTGAAGAATAATTAAAAGATCAAGGTTTCCGGATTTGGAAACCTTGATCTTTTTTTTTGTCTTAATTGGCGGTAGCCGTGGCGATTTTGGGTAGGTTGGTGCCCCCTGACAACGTAGCCATGGCAATATTGGGTAGGTTGGTGCCCCCTGACAATGTAGCCATGGTGGTTTTGGGTAGGTTGGTGCCCCCTGACGACGTAGCCATAGCGATTTTTGGTAGGTAAGTGCCCCCTGACAACGTAGCCATGGTGGTTTTGGGTAGGTTGGTGCCCCCTGACAACGTAGCCATGGCCGTTTTGCGCAGGTCGTGCCCCGCAATCTTGTTAGCCGAAGCCTTTTTACGTGGGTCGTGCTCCGCAATCTCGTTAGCCGAGGCCGTTTTACGCAGTCCGTGCCCCGGAATCTCGTTAGCCGAGGGTGTTTTGGGTGGATCGCTGCCCCGCGATCTCGTTAGCCGAGGCTGCTTTGTCGTCCAATTCCCCCAACCTTCGTTAGCCAAGCAAAAAGTCCTTGCTGTGACGTCAAGTACTTTTTGCAGTTACTTCTTCAGCTGATCGTTGATCTGCTGGACCTCCTTCTTCGCGATGTGGGAGCTGATCGTCCAAACAATCACGTAAGTCAGGATAAAGATCAGGGTAAAGATGCCGAAGTTCGGCCAAGTCATTGGAAACCAGCCAGCCCATACTGCTAGTGGGCTGAAGCCCAAGTAGTAGATCAGGAAGTTGATGATAGTCTGCTTGAGCGGCGACCAGGATTTAATGGAAAAAATGTAAGCCCCGGCGCTGAAGACCAGGCCCATCAGCATCCAGAGCAAGACGGAAACCGCCATGGCGTTTAGGGGACGGTCAAATTTGTTTACGAAGGCTGGGGATGATGGGTAGTAGGTCTTAGCCCTGTACAGGTAGCAAAAGAAGAGGGAAAAGCCTAACCCGATAGCAATGCCTAAAAACATGCCGCGCAGAATCGGCAATACATACTTTTTCATAATAGGTGCATCCTTTCTACAATCCGATCCGCTCTTTCAAATTCTTCATCTTGCGGCGGGAAATCGGAATCCGCTGCTGATTTTTCAACACGACGTCGATGGCGCCGTTATCCAGTAAAACTAAATGATCGATGTAGTTGAAGTTGAAAAAGGCGCTCCTGGAGGCTTCGACGAAGTCATTAGATAGCAGTTCTTTTACGCTGGCCAACTGTTTGTAGTAGGTATAGTGGCTGCTTGCCGTTGACACGTCCAGCCCGTGATCAGCCGTCTGGATAGCGTAGATCTCGCTAAAAGCAATTGGCTTCAGCTCATCGCCTTGGTAGCACCAGAGGACCTGCTTTTTGCTGTCTAGGTACCTGATCAGGTTAGCCAGTTCCGGGGTCATCTCTTTCACCCAAATCTCGGCGCGCTCTTCGTCAAGATTTTCATCGACGTGACAATTAATCTTCATCTGCTTTCCTCCTTTCGCTTTGATTAACTTAAGTATAACAAGCCTTGGGTTAAATTTGGACAAACTAAGGTAAACGGTACCAAGTGGCTTGTGAACGGTAATTTTTTGGAAAAAATGGTATGGCATAAGTGCTTTTGCTTACAAAAAGTTTGAATCTTAGCAAAACGAATATAACTGAAATGTTGACAGCTGATTTTTGAACGAGTATAGTTAATGTAATGAATAAAGTTACATCAAAAAGGCAAACCACATGTCAAAACAAATGCAAAACGCTACTAACCTATACTTAAGAGGGATCCGCGACGGCCACATCGACGAAGTCCTGGACAACTACATGGGCGAAAGCTATACCCAGCACAGCACCGGGGTCAAGGACGGCAAGGCGGGGTTCAAGGAATTTTTCCAAGACTTCCACAAGCGAAACCCTGAGCGGGAAATCCAGATTGTTCGCACTTTTGAAGATGGTCCATACGTCTTCCAGCACGTTTACCAAAAATTGAACGGCGGCCAGGCCCAGTGGATCACGGCCGACATTTTTAAAGCCGATGACCAGGGGAGGATTGTCGAGCACTGGGACGTGATCGATGCTTATCCACAGGAAAAGCCAGCGGTAGACCCGATTTTTGGCGACTTCCAAATCGAAGACGAAAATCAAACTGAGCAAAATAAGGCAAAAATCCGTCTTTTCTTGACCTATGTCATGCAAAATCACGACTATTCGCGCTTTAATGATTTTGTTAAGGACAATTACGTCGAGCACGATGCGGTCAGCTACCTGGACTACCTGAAGGACAATGACGTGACTTACGACTTTGTCTTCAAGGTCATCGGCCAGGGCAACTACGTTGTAAGCTATTCCCAAGTCACCATTGCTGGTACGGCTTACGCCATGTTCGACATCTTCCGCTTAGAAGGCGGCAAGATTGCTGAGCACTGGGTCAACAAGGAAGTCATGCCGAAGAGGGGCGAATTAACCAACTCCGGCAAGTTTTAAGAAAAAAGAGGAAGCAAATGAGTCAAGTATGGAATCTGTTAACTAGCAAGTGGAGCTTTTTTGCCGGGCTGATCGGCCAGCACCTGGTCATTTCCCTGTCAGCCATTGCTATCGCCATCCTTTTTGGCGGGGCCTTTGGCATCCTGATCAGCCAGTATCAAAAAAGCGCCAAGCCCACGCTGGCTGTGGTCAACTTTTTATACACGATTCCGTCCATTTCTATGCTGGGCTTCTTAATTCCTTTTTCCGGGATTGGCAACCTGACGGCCGTGATCGCCTTGACTATTTACGCCCTCTTGCCCATGGTCCGCAATACCTATACGGCGATGACCAACGTCGATCCCCAAATCCTGGAGGCGGCCAAGGGGATGGGCAGCACCCGCTGGCAGATCTTGACCAAGATCCAGCTGCCTTTGGCCATGCCCGTCATCGTTTCCGGCATCCGCAGCATGGTGACCATGACCATTGCCCTGGCCGGGATTGCCTCTTATATTGGCGCCGGCGGCTTAGGCGTGGCGATCTACCGGGGGATTTCGACCAATGACTCGGCCATGACGGTGGCCGGCAGCTTGCTGATTGCGGCCTTGGCCTTGATCATTGACGCCATCTTGGGCTTTGCGGAAAAAAGAATGCAGCTGCGGACGAAAAAGGCTAAAAAGACCAACCGCCGCCTGGCGCAAGGGGCCCTGGCTTTGGCGACGATCGCCCTCATTGCCTTTTTCTGGCCCAAAAAGCAGGAAGAAAGCATCCACATTGCCACCAAGCCGATGACTGAGCAGTACATCTTAGGTGCCATGCTAAAAGACGTGATTGAACAAGACACCGGGATCAAGGTCGAAATCACCCAGGGCGTGGGCGGCGGCACGTCTAACATTGAGCCGGCCCTAGAAAAAGGCGACTACGACCTTTATCCCGAATATACCGGGACTGGCTGGAACATGGTGTTGAAAAAGAAGAGCCAGTATTCTGAAAAAATGTTCGATAAGCTCCAGGCTGGCTACCAGAAAAAGGGGCTGACTTGGCAGACCATGCTGGGCTTTAACGACACCTACGGCCTTGCGGTTAGAACCGCTATAGCCAAAAAGTATGGGCTGAAGACTTATTCCGACCTGGCCAAGCTTAACAGCAAGCTGACCTTGGGGGCTGAACCAGACTTTTTTGGCCGGGCCGACGGCTACAAGCTGCTGCAAAAGACTTATGGCCTGACTTTTAAGGCAACGAAAGACATCGATATGGGGCTGAAATATCAGGCGATCAGCTCTGACAAGGTGGACGTCATGCCGATCAACACGACCGATGGCCAGCTGGCCAAGGCGCCGGTAACCGTCTTGAAAGACGACAAGGAGATGTACCCGTCTTATGAAGCCGGGCTGGTGGTTCGCCAAGATTCTTTGAAAAAGCACCCCGAACTTGGCAAGGCGCTGCAGAAACTGTCAGGGGTGCTCAGCGAACAAGAGATGTCCCAGCTGAACTACCAAGTGGAAACGAAGAAAGAGGAGCCGGCTGCGGTGGCGAAGGCTTTTTTACAGAAAAAGGGCTTGATTAAGTAAGGAGAACGAGATGACGACTGCAATTGAATACCGGCACGTGGGAAAAAGCTACGGGGAACGGATCGCGCTGAAGGATTTGACTTTGAAGATTGACCAGGGCGAGTTTGTCACTGTCGTTGGGTCCTCCGGCGGGGGGAAGACGACCGCCCTAAAAATGGTCAACGGGCTGATCCAGCCAACTAGCGGGGAGATTCTGGTCAACGGGAAAAGGATTAAAGATCAAGACCAGATCCAGCTCCGCCGCAGCATCGGCTACGCCATCCAGGGCAGCGTTCTTTTTCCCAATATGACCGTGGAAGAAAATATCGCCTACGTGCCAAGCCTGTGGAATAAAAAGGATAAGGCAAAAACCGCCAAGGCGGTGGACAAGTGGATGAAGATTACGGGGCTTGACGCGAGTTTGAAGGACTGCTATCCAGACGAATTGTCCGGTGGCCAGGCCCAGCGGGTGGGGATTGCCCGGGCGCTAGCGGCGTCACCGGACATCCTCTTGATGGACGAGCCCTTTGGCGCTGTTGACGCCATCACCCGCGAGCAGCTGCAGGCCGAGATCAAGCGGATCCAGCAGGAGACCGGGGTTACCATTCTTTTTGTCACCCACGACATCGAAGAAGCCCTGAAGCTGGGGACCAAGATCTTGGTGATTGACGGCGGTGAAGTTCAGCAATACGACGCGCCTTCTGAAATCCTGATGCATCCGGCTACCGCCTTTGTGGAAAAGTTGGTGGAAAGAGAGCGGAAGCTGATAGCAGAATTTCGGTAAAGTGCTTTTGCTTGTTTTTTGCTTACAAAAAGTTAGAATGATGGTATAGTAAGATTTTTAGCAAAAAGCAAGGAGAGTAACATGAAAGTATTTGTAGCTGGTGCCAGCGGCCGGGTTGGCCAAGAAGTTGTGGAAGAGTTATTGGCAGAGGGCCACACGGTAACGGCGGGTGCGCGCCATTTGGACGCAGTCGACGATCGGGCGGAAAAAGTGGTGATGGACCTGCACGCGTCAGTAGACGATTTGGCCAAGCTGATCGAGGGCAGCGACGCCGTGATTTTTACCGCGGGTTCAAGGGGCAAGGACTTGCTGCAGGTGGACTTGAATGGGTCGGTCAAGCTGCAAGAAGCGGCCAAAAAGGTTGGCGTGAAGCGCTTCGTGCAGCTGAGCTCAACTTTTGCCCTGGAACAAGACAAGTGGGCTGAGGTGCCGGCTTTGGCGTCGATCATGGACTACAACGTGGCCAAGTTCTACGCGGACCGCTGGCTGCTGGACCATCCGGGGCTGGATTGGACCATTGTGCAGCCAGGGGTGCTGGAAGAGCGGGAAGCAACGGGCACGGTGGCCATCAACGATGGTGACTACGGCAGAAACAGTATCCCGGACGTAGCGCGGGTGTTAGCCGGCAGCTTGGCTCACGACAACACGGTGGGCAAGGTGCTGATGATGCACGACGGCGATATGGCGATTGACGCTGCGCTGAGTGAGGCGTAGTTAGGTAGGCTGCTGGGCAGGGATGCCCAGCAGCTTTTTTGCTGTGGTGCGGGTGGCGGCGGCGCGGGTATGGGTGGGTTCGAGGTCTCCTTTGTATATCATCTAGCTAGGAGAAGGTCTTCTTTGTATATCATCTAGTTGGGCGGAGTTCTCCTTTGTCTATCATCTAGTTGGGCGGAGGTCTTCTTTGTATATCATCTAGTTGGAAAAATGTCTCCCGAGTATATTAACTGCTTTCGAGAGTGACCATTTTTGGCGCAGATGATATAGAAAGGGGACATGGTCTGATTTAGATGACATAGAAAGGAGACACGGTTTGATCTAGATGATATAGAAAGGAGACATGGTTTGATCTAGATGATATAGAAAGGGGACATGGTCGACCGCAGATGATATACAAAGGAGGCCTTGCTTGGCCCTGACGGTCCATGTTTATAAAAAATCTCGCCCCGATAAGGGGCGAGATTTACGTTAATTCACTAAAATTAAGGTAGCCGGGCTCTTTACCGTGCTCGGCACAATACTTTTTAACATAGTTTCTAAATTCAGTTGATCCGTTATAAACTTCATTGGAAACCATTTGAATTAGAGAGTCATTTAGCTCGGGAAATTTGTCGGACAATTGAATAAATAGGTCTACTCGAGCTCGATAAAGCGCCTGTTTGCTAGTTTCCTGAAATTTCTCTTCATTCCAGTCGAGATCGTCGAATCTAAACTGATCTAGCCGCTTCATGATCTCAGCATCGCTGGCTCCATCCGCAAATAAGACCCGTGCGGCAAAATAACGAGCCCAGTAACAAGCGGTATCGTTGGCAACGCCATTGGAGATCTCGTCTGCCATATAAAAACTATAGCCATCATCAAAATGGTCCTTGAAGACTTTGTTTAGTGCATGATGATATCTCACAGATACTGGAGAAGTCTCATCGTAGATCGCATCCCCCAAAGATTGCCACTTATAGCCAATGTTAAAACTAAACTCATCATGCCGGTCCAGCTTCCACTCGCGTTCTCTGCCCTTTAGTTTAATTGCGGCCAGCCGATTTTTGTAGATCTGTCCGACATAGCTAGCGACCAGGTTCTCCAGCGGTGCGCCATCGATGCCGTTACTAGTCTGGCACGCTTCAAGTGCATCAAGATAGGCGCCGCGGTGATCGCTGTCTGGCAAAATGTTGACGAGCGGGTAGCCATTTTCTAGCAAGGCCATGTTCATGAGGAGGCGCGCCAGCCGGCCATTGCCATCCTGGAAGGGATGGATGGTCACGAACTTCAAGTGCAGCTGGGCGGCGAAGGCGACGGGGTGGAGGCGTGCTTGGGCGTCAGGGATCCACTTGACCAGGTCTTCCATCTGCGGACGGATTTCAAAAGGCTGGCTGTAAGGATTATGCGTGCTTTGTGCAGGATGCACCGCGGTTGTTCGGTATTGGCCGGAAATGTCTGGTTCAGACAGCTTGGTCAGGTCGTAGTGGAGCTCTTTGATCATTTGCTCGGTGATTGGCGTTTGATTTTTGACAAAAAAGAGCATGTCATCATAGGCGCGGCCCAGGTCCAGGGTGGCCAAAAGGTCACTGATTCGGTTGCCGCTGCCTGTGAGGCCCTTGTCCAAAATTTTAGTGGTATCTCGCAGCCCGACCTTTGCCCCCTCAATCGCATTTGAGGACCAAACGTGCTCAAACTTCTGCTCTTTGCTATCGGGGCTCCACTGGGATCTCAGCGTCTGCTGGTCTTCTGGCAGCAAGTTTTTCAGGGCTTTGCGGCAGTTGAACTGCAAGAGATCAACTTGGGCTAGGGTGTATTCGGTCATGGCGGCGCCTCCTTTTCTAATCAATTCTAATTTTACTCTCTGAACCCCGCCCCTGGCTACGAGAACAGCAGATTTTACGAAAGCGCTTAAACGTCAATGGTATAGGCGCTAAGCTGAATTGAAGAAAAATGGCTGTGGACAAGATTCCGCCTTACGTGAGTGAAGTGGTGGAAAAGTTTGTGATTGGGTATTAGCTGTTGAAAAATCCTGCTCTTATGGGGGGCGGGATTTTCTTATTGCAGCACATCTTGAATTAGCGTTAATTTAGGCGAATTTTTGGAATAGATAAACTTAATTCGATAGTCTTGAGACGCCGTTCCCGTAATCGGCAAGTAGTTGATCAGGTCTTGCTCATTCAAAAACTGTTGGTACAGCTTCCCAGGATAAAAAGCAATTGCTTGATCCATGGCAACCAGCATCTGCATCTGCTCAATATGGGCGATGCGGGCGCAGCGAATGCCCTCTAGTCCCTCTGGCAAAGTTGATAAAAAGGCTTCACGCAAGTAATGGGAGTCTTCAGACGTATAGTATAAAACTGGCTTTTTAACGGCTTCTTTAATGGGGAAAGCTGGCAAGTTCGCCCATTGGCTCGCCTTGCTGACTCCCATGAGCATGTCGGCCGCGTAAACGTCTTTGAAGCCGATCTCGCTGCTTAAATCTTTTAGCCCGTCCCCATAGTCCAGAATAGCAGCAATATCGACTAAGCCGTGTTGGACATCTGCTACCAAGTGGTTGACCCCTTCATGGGTAATCTTCAGTTCCAGTTTAGGATTTCGCAACCTGTATTGATAAAGCGTATTTTTTAATAGAGACCCTTCAAATGGGGAGAAATAGCCAACTGTCAATTGCAGTGCCGCCTCTTTTTGCTGGTAGCGCAGGGCATTGACATCAATTTGAAACTTAGCCAGCATGTCACTGACTTGCAGATAAAACTGTTGCCCGACAGGAGTAATTTCGATTTTATTTTTTCCTCGCTTAAAAAGTTTTATCCCAAGTTCGGCTTCTAACTTTTGGATCTTTTGAGAAATGGCGCGCTGGGAAACGAATTCGTTCTCGGCTGCCTTTTTAAAACTGCCAGCTTCAACTACTGCGCAAAAGCATTTTAAGTTATCAAAATTCATCTTTTTATCTCCTTACGCGAAGTAAAAACTTCTGCTGGTGAAAAAAGTACTCACTATAAAAAATGTAGGATAGCTTCTACAATTACTAGTGTAATAGTAATGTAAGCAAATTCAAAGGAGAAAATAGTTATGGCAATTGCATCTAAGAAAAATTATGATGTCATCATTGTTGGTTCAGGTGCCGCAGGTGAAGCTGCAGCCTTAACTGCTGCGGAAAATGGCAATAGTGTCCTTCTTTTGGAAAAGGGCCGTTCAACTGGCGGTAGCGCCAACTATAGTGAAGGGATTTTTGCCGTTGGCTCTTACCTCCAAAAGGAAAAGGGGATCAATGTTTCCGGTACTGACGTTTTGAAAGAAGAAGTTGAATACTCCAAGTATAAAGCTGATTCCCGGATTTGGCGCAAGTATGTGGACTCCAGTGCAGAAAACGTTCAATGGCTGGCTGATGAAGGCGTCGTTTTTGAACGTGTGCAAGCTATGGGGGCCGGCGAAGCCACTTGGCACATTTACAAGGGCTTTGGCTACGGCGCCATCCACACTTTGGAACCTAAGTTTATCAAGCTAGGCGGGGAACTGTTAACCTCAACGGCAGCTATTGACCTGAAGATTGCTGATGATGAGACTAAGACTGTCACCTTGCGCAATGAAGCTAATGGCGAAACCGAAGATGTAACTGCCAAAGTAGTGATTTTGGCTGCTGGTGGCTATCTCAATAACCCAGAGATGCTGGCTGAAGAAACTGACTACGATCTGTCACGGTTGATTCCAGTTTCAAGTGGCAAGGGGACCGGGGATGGTCTCCGCTTAGGCTGGGGTGCCGGTGCTCGCAAGTACGGTACTGGGATGGCCATGCTTTTTGGCGGATACTTAAAAGATCCTGATCAACCATCCTTCAAGATGATGAGCAGTCAAATGAACGTTGCTGCTGGGCAACAGCCGCTTCTTTGGGTCAACCAAGATGGTGAACGTTTCGTTGATGAATCGGTAATCTATAACTTCAGCTACGCCGGTAACGCCCTTTACACGCAAAATGAAGTCTACAGCATTTTGGATCAGGGCGTGATTAAGAAGATGGCTGAAGAAGGCAACTTCATGGGGCTCGGCGTTTATGTTGAACGCGGCGACAAGATGGACAAGCTGCAAGCAGAAATCGATGAAGCTGTTGCTGCAAAGAAGCCTTACATCGTTAAGGCTGACACGATTGAAGAATTGGCTGAAAAGTTGAACCTGCCTAAGGAAAAATTAACGGCAACGATCAAGCAATACAATGAATACGCTGCTGAAGGCGAAGACAAAGAATTTGGCAAGGATGCTGAATATTTGGTTCCTGTAGAAGAAGGACCTTACTATGGCTTCAAGCTCTACATTGGCGCTTTTTGCACGATGGGCGGGCTGAAGGTTGATACTAACAACGAAGTTGAGGACAAGGATGGACATGTAATCCCAGGTCTTTACGCTGCTGGTAATGATGCTGCCGGTTTGACTGGCGACACTTATGGTCCTAACATGCCAGGGACTTGCGCTGGGTACGCTTTCTACTCTGGTCGCAACGCTGCTAAGGATGCTCAAAAGTATTTGAAATAGTCGGTAAGTTGGTACTGACAATGAATAATCCTGCTCCTGTGGAGCAGGATTTTCTTTTGTCTATGCTATTATTTAACTATAAACATATTATTGCTGTGTTACCAAAGGAGAAAAAGATGAAGTTAAAGAAAGCGGCATTAGCCTTGCTTGCTGGCGTATCCCTGGCAGGTGCAGCCTACTTGCCAAAGCAGGCTGATCAGGTTCAAGCTAAGTCGACTAAAAAGAAGTCTAGTGAGCCATTCCCCAAGGATCCCTATCCTAAAGTGAAGTATACCAACGGCAAGTATGGCGTGGAGACGACTGCTAGCGCAAAAGCAAGGTTAGCTTGGTCCAGACGGCATAGTGAAAAATGGAGTATGTATTATCATGCGGATATTAGAAAGACGAGTGACCTAAATCGTTTCAAAAAATCTCGCCAGAAAATCGTCTTTCAAGCTGTTGAAGCCCTTAGTAAAAAGAAGAAAGTTCTCTTTACCGTCACTGATGTTCAAGAAGGGACATATACTGAAGAATATATGCACAGATATTTCTCAGAAGATAAAATCCCAGGTTCTTGGCACAACTACCGCTTCTGGGCAATGGGGCCACAGCTTACTCCGGTAAACTGGAAGAATAAGAAGGGAATTATTTACGAAGAAGTACCGTACTACACAACTAAGCAATTAGTGAAGATGAGTAAAGCTTTTAGTTCGAAAAAGTAAAAGATCCAAAATATGGATTGCAAAATCTCCTCAAAATTGAATACTTTCAGAGAAGCTTAGGGTTTACGCCTTGAGCTTTTTTCTGATAACCCATAAAATTAAAAGAGAGCCTTTACATTTTCCCAAAAGTGTAAAGCACCATTCAAAGAGGAAATTAGAAAAATTATGACTGAAATCGATCCAGGCGAAATCGCCTTTGAAAATGAATTAATCGAATATTTGCAGCATGTCGGCGCTACCCGCCAGTGGAAGTACATGCCTAACATCAAAACTACCAACCAGCTCTGGGACAACTTTCAAGACATCTTAGAGCGCAACAACATGGACAAGCTTGATGGCAAAAAGCTTTCCAAGACTGAATTTGGCCAGGTTAAACGTGAAATTGAAGCCTTGGACAACCCTTATAAAGCCGGGATGTTCCTGTATGGCGTTGGCGGCAAGAGCCAAGTTGCCGTCAGCCGGGACGATGGCAAGCAGGTCATCTTGACTGTTTTTGACCAGGACCAAATCGGCGGCGGGAACACCGTCTACCAGATCGTCAACCAGATTGAGCGCAAGCCCGTGATCAGCGGCAAAAGACCGCGCCGGTTTGACGTAACCATGCTGATCAATGGTCTGCCAATCATCCAAATCGAAGAAAAAAGAGCCTCCATCAGCACTGATGAAGCCTTCAACCAGATGCTGCAGTATGTTGATGAACGCCAGTATACCGGCATTTTCTCGACCTTGCAGATCCTGGTGGGGATGACCAGAAACGAAATCCGCTACATGGCCATGCCAAACGATGCTGACCACTTCAATACTGACTTTGCCTTTGAATGGCAAGATGAGCAAACCAACCGGCCGGTCCATGACTGGAAGGTCTTTGCGTCAAAAGTCTTGTCCATCCCCATGGCCCACCAGCTGGCAACTAACTACATGATCCTGGATGGGACGCCCCACCACCAAATGATTAAGGTCATGCGGCCATACCAGGTTTACGCCACCCGCAAGGTGATGGACCAAATTCGGGCTCATGACTTTGACGTGAGCGACCAGCGCCTAGGCTATGTCTGGCACACGACGGGGTCCGGTAAGACAATCTCCAGCTTCAAGGCAGCCTGGCTAGCAGCAAGACAGCCTAATGTTGACAAGGTGGTCTTCATGGTTGACCGGGTAGCCTTGACCAACCAGACCGTGGCCGAATACCAAGCTTATGACCCTGACAACGACCCAGAATCCAGCACTGGCGGGGTGGTTATGGACGCCGCCAATGTTTTTGACTTAAAGCGCAAGCTGAAGAAAAAGGGCAGCAGCGTGATTGTAGCCTCGACGCAGAAGATGGCGACCCTGGTTAGACGGCACAAGTACACTGACGACCAGCACGTGGTCTTCATCGTCGACGAAGCTCACCGGTCTACTAGCGGGGAAATGATCCGTGATATTAAAAAAGCCTTCCCGCACTCAGCCTGGGTGGGCTACACGGGGACACCAGTCTTTGACGATCCAAAGCACAAGAATAAAGGCAATACGACTCAAGAAATTTTTGGCGACCCACTGCACATCTACACGATTAGAGAAGCGATTGCCGACCACAACGTCTTGGGCTTTAAGGTTGACTTCCAGACCACGCTGCCTAAAGAGTCGCTAGAAAAAGAGTATTTACCAAAATACTTTAGAAACCTCTATCCCAAGTGGACGGATGCAGAAATTCAGAACCGGATCCAGCACCTGACGCCAGAAGACATGGACGATGTCTTGCAGCCCAGCGTTTATGACAACAACAAGGCTCACGTGAAGCTGGTCGTTGACGACATTTACAAGTACTGGGCCAACCGATCAAACGGCGGCAAGTACAGCGCGCTCCTCACGACCCACGTGGGCGGGGGCAAGGCGTCTACGCCAATGGCCATGATGTACTTTGATGCTTTTAGAAAAAAGAACGAGGGATTAGAGGATCCATCGAAGCGGTTAAAGGTGGCGATCACTTTTAGCCAAGACAATTCTAACGGTGACAACCAGCTGGAAAATAACCGGGGACTCAGCCGGGCAATCAAGGCCTACAACGAAGAATTTGGGACCAGCTTTGATGATAGCACGGTTAAGGAATATACCGAAAACGTGGTGAACCGGCTGGCTAGAACCTTGGGCGATGATCAAAAGAACCTAGATATCGTCATTGTGGTTGACCAGCTGCTGACGGGCTTTAACGCGCCGATGCTGAATACCTTGTACGTTGACCGGACCCTGCAAGGGGCCAACCTGATTCAGGCATACTCGAGAACCAACCGGGTTCAGGACATGAACAGCAAGCCTTTTGGCCGGATCGTCAACTACCGCTGGCCGCACTATTCAGAAAAGTTGATGAACGACGCTTTGACGGTATATGCTAACCGGCAGTCGGCGATGCATCAAGAAGAACTCCTTGATCCTGTGAATATTGTCGAGGTCCCGTTTGAAGACTTAATCAAAGAGCAGATCAAAGTTGTTAATAAAATTGAACAAAAGACAGACCACTTTACAGCCTGTCCACCTAGTGAGAGCGATCAAGTTGAACTGTGGCAGCTGATGCACAAGTACAACGGCTTGATGGTCAAAATCAAGCAAGATGACAACTATGATCGGGAACATCCGGAAAAGCTTTTTGATCAATTGCCATTAAACAAAGAAGACGAAGTGGCCTTGACCGGTCCAATCTTGACTAAGCTGAAAAAAGAAATTGCTCAAAGAAGCCATGAAAATGCGGATATTTTTAACCTCAGCTTTAAGATGGAACACATCAAGGACGTACGGGTTAACTACGACTACATCAATGAACTTTTAGCTCAACTGGCCAATCAGCTTCATGATGGAGATGAAGAAGGGGCTAAACAGACTCACGAGCAGCTGCAAAGCATGAGTAATACCATTGAAGACAAGAAATTTGTAGCTAAATTAACGAATTTCATTAAGGGCCTGTTTAATAAAACAATCGGTGCTGTAAATTACCCACTGCAGGGGCAAGACATGGGTCAGCTTATGGATGAGCATGCAAATAATAGCGAAAAAAGTGAAATTGCTGACTTTAAGAAAAAGTGGGGCTTGTCTAACCTGGAAAGCAGTCAGGAAGTTAACAAAATCATCGATTACCATACTTTGGAAATGGACGATCTAGACACGCTAGGTGAACTGACGAATATCATCAACGAAGCTCAGAAGACTTATAAGGTTGATGCCCATGATGAAAAGGTAAGATCTTTAAGCAAGATCAAATATCGTAAAGAATTGCGGCAAGCCGTGAAGAACTTTGCTGATTTAATTAAACGGAAGTATTAAGGAGAAAACAATGTCAGAAGCACAAGACATCTCGAGTAAGCTATGGGGGATGGCCAACGAATTGCGGGGAACCATGGATGCCGGTGAATACCGGAATTATATCCTGGGCTTTATGTTTTACCGCTATTTGTCTGAAAAGCAGGAAGAATACTTTACTGATAATGATATCTTGGAAGCAGAAGACGGTAAATCGATTAACGAGGTTTATCGAGAAGAAGCAACTGGCGATGATTTAGAAGACTATCTAGAAGAAATTGCCGGTTCACTTGGCTATGCTATTGCTCCAGAAGATACCTGGACCACTTTGATGGGAAAGATTCATGATAGCAAGGCTACCGCTGAAGACTTCCAGAACATGTTTGACCACTTTGAAGAGAATGCTAAGTTGAACGAGTCAGCTAAGCAAGACTTTGGTGGGGTCTTCTCAGATATCAACTTGAACAACAGCCGATTGGGTAATAACTTGGCAACCAGAACTAAGACTTTGATTGCTACGGCTAAGATGGTTAACGAGTTTAAGTATTATGATGAAGAAGGTCATGACATCTTAGGGGATGTTTATGAATACCTAATCAAGCAGTTTGCCAGCAACTCTGGTAAGAAGGCTGGCGAATTCTACACGCCGCACGAGGTTTCCAAGGTTTTGGCTAAGTTAGTTGCAGCTAACCTGGACATGGGGCAGGAAACCTTCTCTATCTACGACCCGACTATGGGATCTGGTTCCTTACTGCTTACAGTGCGGGATGAGATTCCAAATGGACACAAGAAGGGGAGAGTCAACTTCTTTGGTCAAGAATTAAACACGACCACTTACAACTTGGCCCGGATGAACCTGATGATGCACGGCGTCGACTATGACAACATGACGCTGAAGAACGCCGATACCTTGGAGCAAGACTGGCCAGATGGGTTAGATAAAGATGGGGTTGATCATCCACACTTCTTTGATGCCGTTGTGGCAAACCCGCCATATTCACAGAACTGGGATGCTGCAGCAGGTAAGATGAAGGATCCACGTTTTAAGGACTATGGGGCTTTGGCACCTAAGAGTAAGGCAGATTATGCTTTCTTGTTGCACGGCTTGTACCACTTGGAAGAAGACGGTACGATGGCGATCGTTTTACCGCACGGCGTACTTTTCCGCGGGGCCGGGGAAGGCAAAATCCGGAAAGCCTTGCTTGAGAAGGGACAGATTGATGCCATTATCGGGATGCCAGCAGGTTTGTTCTACTCAACTGGGATTCCAACTATTGTGATGGTGCTGAAGAAGCACAGAGATAACCGAGACGTGCTGTTTATCGATGCGTCCAAGGGATTCGAAAAGGGCAAGAATCAAAATATCTTGCGGGATGAAGACATCGATAAGATTGTTGAGACATACAAGAAGCGGGAAGATGTAGATAAGTATGCTCACCTGGCAACGATGGATGAGATTAAGGAGAACGAGTACAACCTTAACATCCCTCGGTATGTGGATACTTTTGAAGAAGAACCACCAATTGACATCGTGGCTTTGAGCAAGGAGATGCAAGAGACGGATAAGCAGATTGCGGAGAGTGAAGCTGAATTCTTGTCATTGGTTGATGATCTTGCTGTGACTGAGGAAACGAAAGACACGATTGACGCTATTAAGGCGGTGTTTAAGCATGACTAATCGGGATGCAAAAGCTGAAAAAAAGGCTCCGAAACTGCGGTTTAAAGGCTTTACTGACGATTGGGAGCAGCGTCAACTAGAGGACGCTGTTGAAGACTATGTTGTAAAGACTACAA
>NZ_JBJFHB010000059.1:0-1826 GCF_051893255.1 Lactobacillus sp.
TTGATTTACTTTAAGGAACTGTTCATCCTTACACATAAGATTATACGGTCTCCATTATTCGGATTTGGATAAAAAGAAAAAGTCCTGTTAAGAACAACATTTTGTTCCCAAACAAGACTTTTTCCGCTAAAAAACAATTGGACTGTTTTTATGCTTTTTTCAAAATATATAAATTACTAGCCTAATTCCGCTGCTGATTCCCGTTGTCCCGGCGGCGCAGCTTCTTCAACTTATCAAAGCTGAATGAGCGCGGATCATGCCAGTCCTTTGGCACCAGCAATTCGCAGACAATACCGCGGTCAAGCACGTACAAAACCCGACCTTCAGCTTCCTTGCCAAAGAGATCGTACAAGCGCCCGGCGCTGATGCTTTCGCCTAAAACCGTGTAGGGGCTATTGGCAACATAGCCCACCTTGCCCAGTCCCCGCAGTTCAACGCGGATCGCCTCTTTGTCGTAGTCGTTATCAGGTTCTTTAACCAGCTTCACCTTCATCTTGCGTTCAAAAATCTTATTCCCAAAATAGTGGCTTGTGCCGGTAATGGTGAAAAAGATGTCTGCCATAGTTAGTCCCTCCTTTGTTTAAAAAATAGCTTGACCAAATAATCTGATCAAATTTCTATGGTCTTTCCAGATAAGATTGTAGCACTTTTTAAATAACTTAGCAGATAATCTTGATCTACTTTTCTTGTTATCGTTTTCGCAGTAATTTACAATAGAAGTAGAAAAGTGATTAACTTTTAAACATATCAACTATTCTTAACGGACTGATTTGCAAAAAAAGTTATAGATAGAGAGATATCAAGCAAGGAGAAGAATATGAAAATTGCAGTTTTAACCGACAGTTCCGCCTACCTTACCAAGGAGCAGCAAGAAAAGTACCACATTGATGTCGTGCCCATCCCCCTGATCTGGGGCGACAAGACCTACTACGACCTGGTCGACATCAGCTACGAAGACTTTTACCAAAAAATTGAGACCGCGACTGACCTGCCCACGACCTCTCAGCCATCGCTTGGTCAAATTACCGAATTTATCGATGACTACGTGGCAAATGGCTATACCGACGTGATCGTCTTGCCCCTGTCCAGCGGGCTCTCTAGCTCCTACCAAAACCTCGTGGCCTATGCCGCAGAAGAAGACCGGATCAAGATCCATCCTTTTGACTGCCGCATCACCTGTGCTGGTCTGGCCGACTGCGCCATCTTAGCTGCCCGGTTAGTTGCCGCCGGCGCTGATGTTGACTTAATCATGCATGATCTGGAAGACTTGAGAAAAACGATTGGCGTCCGCTTCTTGGTCGACAACCTGGCCCACTTAAAGCGGACCGGCCGCCTGTCTAACGCCGCTACCTTTATTGGGACTCTTTTGCACATTACGCCAATCTTGTCCATGGATGTCCAAAAGACTGGCCATATTTCGGCCATCGCCAAAGAAAGACAGTATAAGCGGGCCTACCGCCATGTCCAAGAAGACTTTGACCGCTTGACCAAGGACAAGGACTACCCGATCCACGCCACCATTATTGACGCGGCTACTCCAAAAAGACAGGAAGAATGGTTTAAAGACTACCAAGAAAAGTTCCCGCAAGATGACTTTGACCAGTCAATCATCGGTCCAGTGGTCGGCGTCCACTGCGGGAAAAACACCATCGCCATCATCTGGTGCCGGAACCTGGACAGCTACTTTGACCAAAATGGCAAGCCGCTGACCGGAATCAACTCAGCTGAAGTTGGGGAAAATTTTGAATAAGCAATGAAATAAAAGAATAACAAAAGGAAAGCAAACATACTAACCTAGTGTTGGATGATTACTCGACGGAGTAGTC
>NZ_JBJFHB010000060.1:0-1810 GCF_051893255.1 Lactobacillus sp.
AACTCATGTTACCGCCGTGAAAGGGCGGTGTCTTAACCACTTGACCAACGGGCCGTCACAAGCACTCTTAAAATGATACTTGATTGTTAATTGTTTGTCAAGAGCTTTTTACTAAACTTGTTAGTTGCCTTGACCGACGCTCGCGCGTCAACAAATAATAGAATACCGAAAAATAGGCCCTTTGACAAGTCTTTTTTGACAAAAACTTTACTTTTTTCTTGATCTCTTTCTCTCCCCTGCTATAAGCCTTTAAATATAAGAAAAAACAGAAAGACTGACTGCCGAGCAAACAAAAAAGAGCTGAAAATCAGCTCTTTCATCAGGCGGAGTAGCAGAGATTCGAACTCTGGCGCCAGTTTCCCGACCTACACCCTTAGCAAGGGCGCCTCTTCAGCCACTTGAGTACTACTCCAATGGGCCTGGATGGACTTGAACCATCGACCTCACGCTTATCAAGCGTGCGCTCTAACCAGCTGAGCTACAGGCCCATAAGCGGGTAACGAGAATCGAACTCGCGACAACAGCTTGGAAGGCTGTGGTTTTACCACTAAACTATACCCGCATCTATTCGGTTTTCCATGGCGCGGGACGGAATCGAACCGCCGACACAAGGAGCTTCAATCCTTTGCTCTACCAACTGAGCTACCGAGCCGATTGCGGGAGCCGGATTTGAACCAACGACCTTCGGGTTATGAGCCCGACGAGCTACCAGACTGCTCCATCCCGCGATATTAAAATAAAAAATGGACCTTGTAGGACTCGAACCTACGACAGGACGGTTATGAGCCGTCTGCTCTAACCGACTGAGCTAAAGGTCCAAGCAGGTCTAATAGCGGCGGGGGGGATCGAACCCTCGACCTCCCGGGTATGAACCGGACGCTCTAGCCAGCTGAGCTACACCGCCATGTTGCATTAACATGGATATATTAACATGCAAATCGGGAAGACAGGATTTGAACCTGCGACCCCCTGGTCCCAAACCAGGTGCTCTACCAAACTGAGCCACTTCCCGCAACCATGCACCCAGTAGGAGTCGAACCTACAACCTTTTGATTCGTAGTCAAACACTCTATCCAGTTGCGCTATGGGTGCAAATATAATGCCGAAGACCGGGGTCGAACCGGTACGGTTGAAACCAACCGCAGGATTTTAAGTCCTGTGCGTCTGCCAATTCCGCCACTCCGGCATATTTGGTAAAAAGCGGAAGACGGGATTCGAACCCGCGACCCCCACCATGGCAAGGTGATGTTCTACCACTGAACTACTTCCGCATGATGCCGATTATACGACTTGAACGTACGACCCCCTGTTTACAAGACAGATGCTCTACCAACTGAGCTAAATCGGCAAAGATATTCAAATACGGGTGGTGGGACTTGAACCCACACGTCCGAAAACACTAGAACCTAAATCTAGCGCGTCTGCCAATTCCGCCACACCCGCAGATCAGGGCCATGAGTCGTGAGGGACTTGAACCCTCGACCCTCTGATTAAAAGTCAGATGCTCTACCGACTGAGCTAACGACTCGATGGAGGATACAGGGCTCGAACCTGTGACCTCCTGCTTGTAAGGCAGATGCTCTCCCAGCTGAGCTAATCCTCCATAATATTTTGTGGCTTGTGCCGTAAGCACAAATACTAGTATATCTTATTCAGCCCAAATTTCAAGTCCTTTTGCCAACTTTTTTAAAAAGGGAAAGTTGCAAGTCGTTATTTCTCTAGCATTCATCCCCTTTTTTCTTAAATAAAAAAGCAGATAAAACAGCATCAAAAAAACGGTGGATTTATATCCACCGTTTTGGAAAAGAAT
>NZ_JBJFHB010000061.1:0-27470 GCF_051893255.1 Lactobacillus sp.
CTCGTTTTGCCGATTTTTCGCCCCCAAGTTGACTCAACCAGTTTTGGTTGACATACTTTGGGGGCGTTTTCCGTCAAAAATCAAGCCGGTTGACATACTTTGGGGGCATTTTCCGTCAAAAATCAGACCGGTTGACATACTTCGGGGGCACCGCAACCCACACCAGCACCGCACCACCACACCAGCGCCGCACCACCACAAAAACAAAAAAGCCGCGCTCAAAAACGCGGCTTTGTACCTAACTAGGCCATAGCCTTGTCAAACAACTTGGTGATCAGCTTGACCAGCACGGCATCGAAAACGACTGAAGAAATCAGCCCAGCGATGAACATTTCGATCAGCAAGACTGGCTTATAAGCGCTCCAGCCGTACAAGAAGTAGCACATTACAAAGGCCACAATGTGGCAGCAGATGGCACCAATGATCAGGCTAGTCCAGCTGTAGCGGTCATAGCGTTCCTTTTTCGGGAAAAAGCCAATTTCGTTAAAGGCGCCTTGCACGGCCCCTTCGATAATAGTTAAGGCCCCCCACTGGCCACCAAAAGCCATTTCAACCGTGGCTGCTAGGGTTTCACCAATCAAGCCTGACCCGATGGTTGGCACGAAGTACATCGCAAGCGGTGCTGCCATGTACCAAAGGCCAGAATAGATTTCGTCAGCCAAAGGTCCCAAGCCCACGAAGTTCAAAGCGAACTTGGTTGAATTGTAGAGCGGATTAAAAACATAAGTGTAGACAACCCCCATGATAATCCCGATCAAGGCGATCAAGATAACCGCTTTTACATTCCATTTTCCTTCTCTTTTTAACATAAAAAAACTCCCATCCAACTATCACTAGCCGGCTAGGAGCTTCACAATCCTTGTAATTGCACTTCCCTTACGCAAGAATTACCTTGTTCAGGTTCAAAGGGTCGACTTTCGTCATCTCAGCTTTCGCACCCCTAGTGGCTTAGTTCGTTATTTGATTTGACAACCTACATTGTAGCATCAATTGCGAACGGATACAAGATTTTTTATTAACTAAACTAAATTAATAAAAAGTTTTTTACTAACTAAAATTGCTTAAAGGAAGCTAATTTTTCTTCATCGATGTCCCGGATGATGGCCAAGGCCAGGTCAACCGTTGCCTTGTAGTCATGGTAGGCGCTGAAGCAGTATGGTGAGTGCTCGTAGCGGACCGGAATCCCGATGACGATGGTTGGCGCGCCGTTTTCGTAGTAGATAGCCGCGCCGTCTTGGCCTCCGCCCGTTCTGACAGACCGGGTGTAAGGAATGCCATTTTTGTCAGCCAAGTCGCAGGCATATTGCTGGAAGGCTGGGTTTGGCAAAAAGGTTACGTCCATGTCCCGCAGCATCGGGCCGCGCTTGAGGCCAGTTTGGGACAGCCAGTCCGGTTCAAAGGTGTCGTCGGCCGGGCAGCTTTCCAAAACCAGGCACAGGTCGGGCTTAACCTTGCGGGCCGTGACATAGGCCCCGCGCAGGCCAACTTCTTCTTGGCTGGACAAGGCGGCAACAACATCAAAGTTGACCTCTTCGCCCTTCAGGTTTTCCAAGACATCTGCCATGGCAGCGGCACCGAAGCGGTCGTCAAAGTCCTTGCCGAAAAAGAGGCCCGTTTTTTCATTGTACTGGCAATCCACGTCAACGAAGATCGGGCAACCCGTGTCGATCTGGTAATCGTTGATGGTCTCTTCCCGGCTGCTGGAGCCAACGTCGATGGACAAGTCGGCCACCTTCGGCACGGAATTGCGCTCAGCCTCGCTCATAAAGTGCGGCGGCTTCAGGGCCACCACGCCCGGAATGTATTCGCCGGCGCGGTTACGCACCTTGACCTTCAAGGCCGGCAGGACCACATTGTTCCAACCGCCCAGGGTCACGAACTTGATCAAGCCGTTGGGCCGGATCGCCTGGGTCAAAAAGCCGACCGCGTCTGAATGGGCATCTAGCTGGATGACGGGCCGCTTGCCCGTGTTTTCTTTTTTAGAGGCGTAAACGTTCAGCATCCCGTCGACTTCGACATCGGCGTAGTCCTTGACCGTTTTACTAAAGAGATCCACGAATTCATTTTCAAAGCCAGATGTGGCATTGGCATTGGAAAAAGCCTTCAGCATCTCGATTTCTGCTTGTTTCTCCATTTTTCTCCCCTAAAAAATTAGTCTAACAAGTCGTACTTCAGCTTCATCAAGCCGTGGCCAGTTTCCACCATTTCCCCGGTCAGGTCAACGGAAGCCTTGTAGGCTAGGTCAGCCATCTTCTGGTTGGCTTCTTCCAGCTTTTCTTGCAGGTCCTTGCCCGTCAGGTTCTTGGCAGCTTCGTCGGTTTCATTTTCGATCTTGCGCAGCTTAGCCATGGTCTTTTCTTCAAAGGCTTGTTCCAAGGCTGAGTAAACCTTGTAGTTGGTGTCGCCGAGCTGGGCGTTTAGCTTGTTGACCCAGAAGATTTTTGACAGATCAAACTTTGGACCAGTCTGGAAGGAAGCTGGCGTCGTCGTCACGTTCGTGTAGAATGGCACGAAGACGTTGAAGGTGTTCGGGCCAAAGGCCAGCCACTGTACGCCGGCCAAGCCTTCTGGCACATCGTTTCTGATCTGCAAAATGTGGGTTTCGAAGTTCCGGTTGATGCCGATTGGTCTAAAAAGCTTTTTCTCAGCATCGGTGTTGGTAGTTGAGTAGACATCGTATGGGGTGTCTTGGTAGTGGGAGCTTTCCAAGAACTTGATGTCTTCTGGGGAAATCTTCTTCTTAGCGTAAGTGATAAAAGGCTGGTCTTGGTCAGCTGGCGTGCCTTCCCATTCTGGGTCGAAGTAGCGGTGGATGTACCAAGCACGAGGGTTGTTGTAGTGGGCATCCTTGATGGTGGATGAGCCAAAAATGTGACGGAGGTTGTAGCCTTGGTAGTCAGGGTTCAGGTGGTACTTTTCGATCAAGTCGAGGAGGTCGCTTGAGCACATGAAGTTTTCTTCGTCCTTAAAGTCGAAGAAGTCGATGTTCAGGCGGTTTGGCGCTGCTACGTAAGCGTCGTCTGGAATCCGGCGGGCAGCCCAGTGGTGGCCACCGATGGTTTCGATGTACCAAACTTCGTCGTGGTCAGCAAAGGCAGACCCGTTCATTTCGTAAGTACCGTACTTTTCCACCAGGTAGCCTAGACGCTTAACGCCTTCACGGGCGGACTTGATGTAAGGGAGAGTCAAGGTTACGAAGTCTTCTTCACCCAGGCCCCCTTCTTCAACCAGTGGGTCAATCCCTTGGATGCGGGAGTTGGTGGTGATGGTTTCAGTTGCAGTCATGGCAACAGTTGCTTCGTTGATGCCGGCTGCGGCCCACACGCCGTGCTTGCCAGAAGCATCAGGGGCGCTAGTGTAGCGCATTGGGTTTGGCAGCAAGTCTTCGTCGTCGATCTTTTGCTTGCTGATTACGCTTTGGTAGTGCTTTGGCTGGTCTTCTGGGTTTACGGTGATGAAGGCTTCAGGGATGATGGTGCTGCCGCCGTCTTCGCTTCTAGCGATCATGGTTGAGCCGTCAATGGTAGCGGCTTTGCCCACCAAGATGGTGGTACATTCTGCTGGTTTTTGCATAATTGCTCCTATCTAATCTAAAAAACTAAACTTTCTACTTACTAAGTCAATTCTAGCAAAGAATTAGCCTGAAAGCCCGGAATTATTGGCAATCTTGCCGGTAGATCTGAAAAAGCTTTTGGCTCAGCTGGTCGGCGCCGGGCTTGCTGTTTTTAAAGCTGATTTGGCCTGGCTCGGTATGGTCAGTCAATTCGCCCCGCTTAGCCAGCTGCCTTTTGACTTCTTCAGCCGCCCCAATGGCCCCGTCATAGACCTTGGTCTTCGGCCCTAAAATGTTCTTGATAGCCTTTTTGGCAAAAGGAAAGTGGGTGCAGCCCAAGACCACGCCGTCCGTTTGGCCAGCGTAAGGGTCGAGCAGGCCGTGCAGGTAATCGTAGACGGCCGGGGTATCCATTTGCCCGTCTTCTACCAACTCCACCAATTTAGGCGCCGGCACCTTGACCACTTGATCCTTTTTGGCATATTTAGCGGCCAGGTCGTTAAACTTCGGCGCCTTCAAAGTCAGTGGCGTCGCCATGGCAACGACTGTCCCGGCATTTTCCTGGACGGCCGGCTTAACCGCTGGCTCAATGCCGATGATCGGCAGGTCGTATTCCTGGCGCAGGCGGTCAGCCGCGGCGCTGGTCGCCGTGTTGCAGGCGATCATCACGGCCTTTACGTGATCTTTTTCAATCAATTCATCAATGACCTGCTTGGTCAACTGGTAAACTTCTTCGGACGTCTTGACCCCATAAGGAGCATGGGCTGAATCGCCATAAAAGACGTAGTCCTCGTTTGGCATGAGGTCAACCAGGCGGCTTAACACGGTAAGGCCGCCTTGGCCTGAGTCAAAAACGCCAATTGGTCGATCGTCAAATTTTTCTTGCATGTTTACCTCCTTAACTATCTAGTTATCTATTTTGAACTTTTCATCCGCTTTCTTCAACGGCTACGCCTGGCTCCCGGTAAAATTCTTACGTTTTCCTTATGTTTTTGCTTTTCAAAAGTCTTTAGCTTGCTTTTCCCCTAGGCTGTGATAATGTTATATTCACCAAGCAAAAATAGAAAAGAGAATGAAAAATGTTTAATGCACAACCTGAGCCGGAGCGCCGCCACATCGTTGACGTGACCGCCCTAAACGGCTTTTTAACCAAAATGTATTCCATCATGGGCTTGGCCGTCCTCGTGTCTGCCTTGTCCGCTTACTTGACTGTGACCGTTTTTGCCAAGAGCTTTGCGGCCTTGATCACCGGCCACCCGGCAGTCCTGTGGATCTTGCTCTTCTTGCCATTTGGCCTAGGCCTGGGCATCAGCTTCCAAGCCACCCGCAAGCCGGCCACTAGCTTCTTTTTACTGATGCTGATGGCGGTCGTCTATGGCATCACCTTCGCGCCTTTGGCCTACGCCTACACCGGCGCCCAAATCGGGGCTGCCTTTGTCAGCGCCGCCGCCGTCTTCATCGGCATGGCCCTTTACGGTTCCGTGACTAAAAAGAGCCTGGACAACGCCGGCGCCTACGCTTCAGCCGCCTTGTGGGGCTTGATCGTAGCCACGATTGTCAACGTCTTTTTGAAAAGCACGGCCGTAACCTTTGTCTTCTCCATCATCGGCGTGGTCATCTTCACGGCCCTGACCGCTTATGACGCGCAAAAGATGAAGCAGATCTACCTGAACTACGGCAGCCAGGTGCCAGAACTGGGGCTCGCCGTTAACGGCGCCTTGCTCCTTTACCTGGACTTCGTCAACCTTTTTATCGAGCTCTTGCAAATTTTTGGCATTGCCAGCGACAATAATTAAGTGAAAAGGCTATCTTCAATAGAAGATAGTCTTTTTTCTTGACTAATTTTTTTCCGGGTGTAAGGTTAACTAGATGTAAAGAATTTGCAGAGTTATGTAAAGAAGGTCTTATAGTGGAAAAAACGCCCGTATGGAAAAACAACTTGCGCGTTTCGGCTGTCAGCGTCTTTTTGGCCGGAATTGCCTTTTCGGAAGTCACGCCATTCTTGTCGCTATACATCGACACCCTGGGCAAGTTTACCCATCAGGAGCTGAGTTTTTGGTCCGGGACCGTCTTCTCAGCCGTTTACGTGGTTGCCGCGCTGGTATCGCCGATCTGGGGCAAGCTGGCTGACAAAAAGGGCCGCAAACCGATGATCCTGCGGGCTTCCCTGGGCATGGCCATCGTCTTCACCTTGATGGGGGTTGCTCAAAACGTCTGGCAGCTGCTCTTCTTGCGGGGGATGCAGGGTTTTTTTGCCGGCTTTATCTCTAACTCTAATGCCTTGGTGGCGGCCGAAACGCCCAAGCACAAGAGCGGCAAGGCTCTTGGCATCATGAGTTCCTGCACGACCGGCGGGCAGCTGCTGGGGCCTTTTGCCGGCGGGGCACTCTCTCAAGTCTTCAGCTACCGGGTGACCTTCTTCATCACCGGTGCCCTGCTCTTTACCTGCTTTGTTTTATCGATTCTTTTTATCCATGAAGACGACTTCGTGCCGATCAAAAGCGAGGAGCGGGGCAATTTCAAGGACACTATCAAGCAGTTTAAGAGCGGCCAGCTGATTGTGGGGCTGCTGCTCACCACCTTGATCATCCAGGCGGCCAACAACTCGATTAACCCGATCGTCTCCTTGTACGTGCGAAGCTTGATGCACGGCGCCGGCCAGGTCGTCTTCGTCAGCGGGGTCATCGCCGCCTTGCCGGGGATTGCGACCGTGGCAGCTGCCTCTTACTTCGGGGGGCTGGGCGACCGGATCGGAACTCACAAGATTATTTTGGGCGGGCTGATCGGGTCCATCATCCCCTTCTTCTTGACCGCCTTTGTCCGGAACACGGTTGAACTGGGCATCTGCCGCTTTTTGATCGGCTTCACCGACGCCTGCCTCTTCCCGCAGGTCCAAACCATGCTGACCAAGTACAGCCCGCGGCAGTTGACCAGCCGGGTCTTCAGCTGGAACCAAAGCGCCATGTACATTGGCAACATCTTGGGGCCCTTGATCGGGTCGACCGTCTCCGCCCACTTCGGCTATAGCACCGTCTTCTTGGTAACCAGCGGTTTGGTCGTGATCAATCTACTGTCTTACCGGATCAACATTTTGCGCAATATTTAGAGTTCTAGATGAGAAAGTCCAAGATCCTGCGGGATCTTGGACTTTTTTGGTGTGGTGGGGGTTTTGGGCTGCGGCCAAGTTGGCGGAAGTTTTTTTACTTGGGGTTTTTAAAAAAAGATTCCTTTTCCATGCTGCATTGCGGTGAAATTCCTGAATTTGATGCTGCATCCGAGGTCAGAATCCCTTTTTTCTGCATGACTCTAAAAAAAGATCCCAATTTTATGCAACCATCTGGAAGAATATCCCATTTTGGCGCAACCGTCTGGAAGAATATCCCATTTTGGCGCAACCGTCTGGAAAAACATCCCATTTTGGCGCAACCGTCTGGAAAAACATCCCATTTTGGCAAAAATCTTCAAAAAAATTGGTATTTCGAGGTCAACTATCCAAAAATAGAACCAATTTAAGTTCTAAGTTTATCAAAAATATTGTCTCTGAAAGTTGGTTGCGCCAAAACGGGATAAAAAATTTTTTAGTTGCTACTTTTTGGGATTTTTTTCAAATCGGTTGCTACTTTTTGGGATTTTAGCTTAAAGATTTAGCTAACTTAAATAATTTTTGACAAAAATCTCTTTGGCGTGCTTCTTCTCCTTATCTGATAACCTCATATTGGAATTAATATTGTATAAGTACCTCTGCTCCTGATTCAATGACAACAACATTTGAGGATTAAGCCTAATGAAAGTAAAACGAATTTCAACAATACTATTAGACTGGCCTCGCTTAAGCTCATAGCCTAAATTTCCAAAAAATGGAACCAAGTATAACATTGCAGTGTCGATCTGCCTAATAACTGTGTTATTCCGATAGCCTGCTGGCACACCTAATAATCGACGCAACTCTTCAAAAGAGAGATTACAATACCCGTCATTCGCACACTGAACTAGTTTCCTAAACAAAGTCTTGCCAAACTTATTTCCAATCTTTCTAAACAAAAGATTATTCCACGAAATGCTATCTGAAGAATACATAGAAAAAGTAGGCACGTATTGTCTCTTTAACGTGACTGTTAGTTTCTTTGACTCATATTCCGCGCTCGCAAAAAATGGCATAGTACGCATCACCTCACCCAAACCTGTCATTGTCTTATTAAACTGGTTAACCTCATGGCTCCGATAATCCCCCATCTTCTTCAGCTCCCGCGCGGTCAAGACGACCGGCTGGCCGGCACCGCGAAACAGCTGCCCGACGATCAGCCAGAAAAAGTTCTGCTGGCTGCCGCTGAGGCCCGCCATGGGCAGGTCGTTCAAGGCCGCATTGTAGGTCACGTTCTGCTCAACCGGCACGCCAAAGCGGTACTCCAGATCCAGCAGCCGGACCTGGTTCAGCAATCCCGGCGTCAGGCTAAAGCGGACATTTTCCGTGTAACGCCGTGGCTCGGGCAGGCGGCGCGCCAAGATCAGCCGCTCCAGATTTTGCACATCGCTAACTGAAAGCCAGCTCTTGTCAAAGCCCTTGCTAAGCAGATGGCTCACCCCATCTAGTCCGACCACCCGCGCACCATGCTCCACCAGGAACTGCTGATTTTTAAAAGTCAGCTTGGGCTTGCCGCCGCGGTCCACGACCACAACGATGCTTTTGACCAAATTGGGGCCAACCGCGCAGCCGGCCGCTTCCAGAGCCGCTTGCACCGCAGCTTGGTGGTAGCTAATCTGATCGTAAATGCCAGGCGCCAGGTCCTGGAAGTCAAAAACGGTCCCCTTCACATTCCGAGTCTTCACCTCAATGCAGTAAATCCCGCTGCTGCAGATCACCAGGCTGTCGACCTGGTTGTCAAAAGTCCGCCGGCCCGGCTCCCCATATTCATAGGGCAAAAGCAGATCGTGCAAATCCACAAAAGAAGAGCCGCGCAGCTTGCCGACTAGCTTCCTAACCTCCTGCTCACCGGCATCCCCGGCTAGCAAGTTTTCCGTATGCTCCAGCTGGCCCTCCGTCAAAACCGGCCCAAAGCCGGCCTGTTTCAACACGCCGTTGACCCAGCGCAAGCCAGCAGCGTTGTCTAATGACAGCTGCCGTGAACAGTCATAGTCTGGGTTGACCAGCTGCTCGGCCGCGATTGCCGAGCTAACCGCCGCGCCATTGTCTGCGCCTAAACTGAACCAGTCATTCATCAAGGCTTTTTTCATAAAATTCACCTCCGAAAAAAAGTGCCTCTACTTGTTATTACGCCAAAAATCGGAATTTTAACGAAAAAAGTTGTGGATAAGTCAAAATGGTTACAGTTTGACAAAAGTGTAAAACGATCCTGGTAAAAAAGTTAGAAAATGATAGCTAGCTTCAACTTTTTTTATTGATTTGCTCAAATAGATTTGATGCTTTATACTCTAAGCGAAAGATAAAAAAGTACCGTAGTAAATCTAAGTGAGGCTCTAAAAATGGAAGCATATCGTCACTCAAACAGTGAGGTGAATCAGTTGAAGTTCGTCATTCGCGTGTTGCAGGTCGCTGCCCTGTGCATCAGCATCTTTTTGGTCATCTTGTCCTTCGTCCACTTGGCTGACCTGATCTACTCCGCCAGCCTAGTAGGCGTAACCGCCATGATGCCAACCATCTTTGGCACTGGCATTTTCCTCATCAGCCTGCTCTTTGAAGGCTGGCTGGCCCTTGACATCAACAAGATTGGCGAACATGCTGCCTTGATAGCCATCGCCATCTTGCTGCTCTTGACGGCGGGCCTAATGATCGCCCCTGTTGCCATCGCGTCCAGCTTGCTCGGACTCAACCTCTTGTCCTTGTTCATCATCACCATCGCCCGTTTAATTTAAAAAAGCAAAAAAGTCCTGACCGCACAAACTCAAAGCGGTCAGGACTTTTTTTATATTAACTAATAAATCGCAGCTACCTGCTCTTGCACCGTTGGGTGGGCCAAGAAGTCGTCGTAGCTGATGTCGGCCCGGGCAACGACGCCCTTAGGGCCAACTTCGATGATGTGGTTGGCAATAGTTTGGATAAATTCATGGTCGTGAGAGGTGAACAGGATGGAGCCTGGGTAGTTTTCCATGGCTTCGTTTAAAGCGGTGATGGATTCCAGGTCCAGGTGGTTGGTTGGGTCATCCATGACCAAGACGTTGGCTGCTTCCAGCATCATGCGGGACAATTGGCAGCGAACCTTTTCGCCCCCGGACAGGACCTTGATCTGCTTTTCAATTTCATCCCCGCTAAAGAGCATCCGGCCCAAAAAGCCGCGCAAGAAGGTGTTGTCATCATGTTCCTTGTCAGCGTATTGGCGGAGCCAGTCCAGAATGGACAATTCGTCATTGTCAAAGTTGGCGTTCAGGTCGCGGGACATGTAGTTGAAGCTGGTCGTTTGCCCCCAAGTGACGGTCCCTGAATCTGGTTCCAGCCGCCCAGCGATGATTTCCATCAAAGCCGTGGTGGCCCGGGTGTTTCTGGACAAGAAGGCTACCTTGTCGCCCGGCCGGATAATGAAGGAGACGTTGTCCAAAAGCACTTCGTCGCCGGACTTGTAGGACACGTTGTCCACCCGGAGCAAGTCGTTGCCCAGGTCTCTGTTCATTTCAAACTTGATGTATGGGTACTTGCGGCTTGAAGGCTGGATGTCGTCCAAGGTGATCTTGTCCAGCTGCTTCTTTCTAGAAGTGGCCTGCTTAGACTTAGAAGCGTTGGCAGAGAAGCGGGCAATGAATTCTTGCAGCTGCTTGATCTGCTCTTCTTTTTTGGCATTTTGCTGGCGGGCCAGTTCGGTGGCCAGCTTGCTTGATTCATACCAAAAGTCGTAGTTGCCGACGTAGAGCTTGATTTGCCCGCGGTCAACGTCACACATCTGGGTGCAGACCTGGTTTAGGAAGTGGCGGTCGTGGGAAACGACCAAGACGATGTTTTCATAGTCGGCCAAAAAGTTTTCCAGCCAAGCCGTGGTGTGGACGTCCAAACCGTTGGTTGGCTCGTCGAGCAGCAAAATGTCAGGGTTGCCAAACAAAGCTTGGGCCAGCAAAACCTTCACCTTGTCGCTTTCGGCCAGTTCGCTCATCTGCTTTTGGTGCATATCTTCGCCGATATTCATCGATTGGAGGAGCTGAGAAGCGTCGGATTCCGCGTTCCAGCCGTCTAATTCGGCAAATTCGGTTTCTAGCTCTGCCGCCTTAACGCCGTCTTCTTCGCTGAATTCGGTCTTAGCGTACAAGGCGTCCCGGTCTTGCATGACTTGGTAGAGCTTTTGGTGGCCCATGATGACCGTTTCCATTACTGAATAGTCTTCAAAGGCAAAGTGGTCCTGGTTTAGGCTGGACATTCTTTCGTTGGGGCCAATGGCAATGGTACCGGTAGTTGGCTCCATCTTGCCTTCAAGCAGCTTTAAGAAAGTCGACTTACCAGCGCCGTTGGCACCGATGATGCCGTAGCAGTTGCCGGGCGTGAACTTCAAATTTACGTCGCTGTAGAGCGTCCGTGAGCCGATTTGTAAACTTAAATCTGTTACAGTAATCAATACTTGCTTCCTCTTCTGTTATTTATTAGATTTGTTTTCTTGCATTATGACTAAATCAGTATATCAGCAAGTTAGCCCGGCTTCAATTGTTTCGCTGTTTTTATTTTTGATTTCAGCGAATTTTTCTTTTTCTTAAAAAATGGGGTTATAATCGTTTTATAATCTTCACTCTTAAGGAGGAAAAAATGACTTTCTTCATCTCCCTGCAGCAAATCTGCATCATGTTCATCCTGATGGCCATCGGCTTTTTCTGCCGGAAAAAAGGGATGATCCACGACGACACCAGCAAGGACCTGACGGCCATCTTGGTCTACATCGTGGGGCCCTGCTTGATCATCAACGCCTTTGAGCGGCCAGCGACTAAAAGTCTAATCCTGGACTTTGGCATGACCTTTTTGGCCGGGTCCATCAACTACATCTTCCCCATCCTCTGCAGCCTGCTTTTGCTAAAAATTCCCAAGATCCAACAAGACCCTGACAAAGAGCTGATCGCCTTTGGCATGGTCTATAACAACTGCGGCTTTATCGGCATCCCACTCATTCAGGCGCTCCTAGGCAGCAAGGGGACCTTCTTTGCCGTGCCCATCCTAGTGTTAAACAACATCTTCATCTGGTCGCACGGCATTTCCAGCTTCCAAGAGCGCGAACCCATCAGCGACACCATCAGAAAAGTCCTGCTCAACCCCAACATTATCGCGACCGTGATCGGCTTCATCCTCTTTTTGACCGGGGTCAGCCTGCACTTTCCAGCGGTTGTCGGCAAGTCCATTTCTTACGTGGCCAGCTTGAACACGCCCCTCAGCATGATCGTGATCGGCTCTAACCTAGGCGCCATCAAGGGGGACTTTTACAAGGACCAAAAGGCCTGGCTGATCTGCTTTTTAAGAAACTACCTCATGCCCACCTGCCTGGCCTTCATCTTGCTCCTCTTCCCTTTGTCTAATACCGCCTACCTGGCCGTGGTCATCATGGCGGCAGCACCGGTTGCCGGCTTCATCGTCATGCTGAGCCTCTTGGCCAACCGCCCCGTGGCCTTCCCCATGCGGGCGCTGTGCCTGTCGACCTTGATGAGCGTCGTCAGCGTGCCCCTGATCGTCATGCTGGCCAGCCTGTTAAAAGGAATCTAGTCCGAACGTTTTTGGCCTTTTCCCCGATTTTGACCCGAAATTCAGAAAAAATCGTTCGTCTTTTATCCACAAAGTGAGAAATGAATACAAAGCTAGTTCATTTTTTCCTAAAAAAGGCGTATTATATAGAAAAAGCATTATTCCATAAAACTTAGTAAGGAGAGAGGAAGTTTTTCGTGACTGCTAAAAAACTCGAAAACAACAGTAACCACCAGGTTATTGCTGAAGAAGTCCAGATCCTGACCGACCTGCTCGATGAAAGCACCCGCCACTTGGTTGGCGATGACGAATTCGCCAAGATCAAGGGCCTGGTCAAGATTGCGGCCAGCCAAGACCATAGCCAGCTGGAAAGCCAAATTGCGGCTTTGTCCAACCAGGAAATGATCGTCGTTGCCCGCTACTTTGCAACGCTGCCGCTGCTCATCAACATCTCTGAAGACGTTGACCTGGCCAGCGAAGTCAACCTGCTGAACAATACCCACCAGGATTACCTGGGCAAATTGTCCTCAACCGTTGACCTGGTTGCCGAAAAAGAAAACGCCGCTGAAATCCTGCGCCACGTCAACGTGGTGCCTGTTTTGACGGCCCACCCAACCCAGGTGCAGCGCAAGACCATTTTGGAATTAACGGACAAGATCCACAACCTGCTCCGCCGCTACCGCGACGTGACCGCCGGCACCATTGACCGGGACGAGTGGACCAACCAGCTTCGCCGCTATATCGAAATTATCATGCAAACCGACATCATTCGGGAAAAGAAGCTGAAGGTTGCTAACGAAATCAAGAACGTCATGGTCTACTACCCTGACTCCTTGATTCCGGCCATCACCAAACTGACCGCCAATTATAAAAAGCTGGCCGCCAAGCATGGCTTAAACGTTGAAGGCGCAACGCCAATCACCATGGGGATGTGGATCGGGGGCGACCGGGATGGCAACCCTTACGTGTCTGCTGAAACCCTGCGCCTGAGTGCAACTATCCAAAGTGAAGTCATTTTTGACTACTACATCAAGGCGGTCAACAATCTCTACCGGACCATTTCCATTTCCACGTCTTACGTGCAGCCAACTCCAGAAGTGACCGAACTGTCCAAGTTGTCTGGCGACAACTCCCAGTTCAGAGTCAACGAACCTTACCGGCGGGCCTTTTACTACATTGAATCCCGCCTGGTGCACACGGAAGAAGACCTGCTAGGCAAGACGTCTAAGGCCAGCGTGGTCAGTGAAGAAGACGCGGCTAAAGCCCCTGCTTATAAGGACGCTGCCGCCTTTAAAGAAGACCTGGAAGCCATCAAGCGCTCCCTCATCCAAAACCATGACCGGGCCGTAACCAGCGGCGAATACGATGACCTCTTAGAAGCCATCAACGTCTTTGGCTTCCACCTGGCTACGATCGACATGCGGCAAGACTCCAGCGTCAACGAAGCCTGCGTGGCTGAGCTTTTGAAGAGTGCCAAGATCTGCGACAACTACTCAGATCTGTCTGAAGAAGAAAAGATCCAAGTTCTTTTAAACGAATTGAACAATGACCCAAGAAGCCTGCATTCAAGCTCTGCTCCTAAGTCAGAACTTTTGCAAAAAGAATTGAAGATCTACCAGACTGCTCGCCAGCTGAAAGACACCTTGGGCGAAAACGTCATCAAGCAGCACATCATTTCCCACACGGAAAGCATCTCCGACATGCTGGAACAAGCCATCATGCTGAAGGAATACGGCCTTTTGGACAGCGAAAAAGCCCGGGTACAAGTCGTACCGCTTTTTGAAACGGTCGAAGACTTGCAAAACTCCCGCGCCATCATGAAGCGCTACTTGAACTTTGACATCGTTAAGCGCTGGGTGGCTTCAAAGGGCAACTACCAAGAAATCATGCTGGGCTACTCCGACTCTAACAAGGACGGCGGCTACCTGGCATCTTGCTGGAGCCTGTACAAGGCACAAAAAGAATTAACCGCCATCGGCGAAGAGATGGGGATCAAGATCACCTTCATGCACGGGCGCGGCGGCACGGTTGGCCGGGGCGGCGGCCCATCATATGAAGCCATCACCTCCCAGCCATTTGGCTCCATCAAGGACCGGATCCGGACGACTGAACAAGGGGAAATCATCCAAAACAAGTACGGCAACAAGGACGCTGCCTACTACAACCTGGAAATGCTGGTTTCCGCTGCCGTTGACCGGATGGTTTCTAAGCAAGTCGTCAGCCAAAACCACATCCAAGACTTCATGGCTTCCATGGACGAAATCGTTGATGACTCCAACAAGGTCTACCGGGAACTGGTCTTTGACAATCCGCACTTCCAAGACTACTTCTTCCAAGCTACGCCAATCAAGGAAGTTTCCAGTTTGAACATCGGCTCTCGGCCAGCCGCTAGAAAAAAGATTACGGAATTCTCCGGACTTAGAGCCATTCCTTGGGTCTTCTCCTGGTCCCAAAGCCGGGTGATGTTCCCAGGCTGGTACGGCGTCGGGTCTGCCTTCAAGCACTTCATCGACAAGGATGAAAAGAACCTGGAAGACCTCCAAAAGATGTACCAAGGCTGGCCATTCTTCCACTCCCTCTTGTCAAACGTTGACATGGTCTTGTCTAAGTCCAACATGGAAATCGCCAAGCAATATGCGGATCTGTGTGAAGACGAAGCAACCAAGACTGTTTTTGACATCATCTACAAGGAATGGAAGCTGACCAAGGAAGTCATCTTGCAGATCGAAGGCCACAGCAAGCTTTTGGAAGACAACCCATCTTTGGAAAGCAGCTTGGAATACCGGATGCCTTACTTCAACGTCTTGAACTACATCCAGCTGGAAATGATCAAGCGCGGCCGGAAGGAAACCTTGAGCGGCATCTACGAATCGATCATCCACATCACCATCAACGGGGTGGCTTCAGGCCTGCGTAATTCGGGCTAAAGCTTACGCCTATCTAAAAGACAAAATCGATAACAGACAAGAAAAAGGCAATCACAAATGTGATTGCCTTTTTACTTGGTCGTTTTTTAGTTTTTGTCTAATGGAAGGAATTGTGAAGATGACAATGGCAATTAGTCAGCCGCCTTGATGGAAGCGACGATTTCGTTAACCAGGTCTGGGTCATCCTTTAAGCCCGTGGTTTCAACGACCACGTCCTTGACTGGTTCGTCTTTCAGCATCTGCATCAGTTTTTGACTTTCAGCGTCTTTTGGCTCGTCAAAGTGATAGATCTTGCCGACCGTTTCCAGCAAGGCACTGTAGTCAAGGCCCCGTTCCTTCAGTTCCCGGATTGGACGAATGAAGCGTTCATTATAGCCGAGCTTGCGGATTGGGGTCCGGCCCACGCGGGCGATGTCATCTGAAATATATGGGTTTTTGAAGCGGTTGATGACTTGAGCGTGGTAGTCTTCTAGTTCTGCTTTGGTGAAGTCCCACTTGGCCAAAAGCAGCGATCTGGTTTCAGCCAAGACCCGGGTCACTTGGTCAACTACCCGGTCGTCCTTAACGGCTTCGCCAATGGTGCTGTAGCCCAAAGTCTTGCCGGTGTAAGCCACAGTGGCATGACCGGTGTTAACGGAGAAGAGCTTTCTTTCAATGTATGGCTCCAGGTCTGGTGCGTAGTGGACGCCCTTTAAGCGGATGTCCTTGTTCTTCATTTGGCTTTCATCGATAACCCATTCCTTAAAGTCTTCGACGGAAACAAACAGTGGATCGTCATGGTGCTGAATCGGCACGATCCGGTCAACGGCGGCGTTGGGGAAGCCAACGTACTTGTCAACGTCAGCCTTGACGCTGTCATCCAAGTGCTTGTAGACTTCTTCTTTCAAAAACTGAGAGCCCCCAATCATGTTCTCACAAGCCACAACATCTAATGGCTGGTGATTTTCCTTAATCCGCGCACTCAAGCCTTCCGCAATCAGCGGAGCGATAATCTTCAATACCTTAGGGCCGATAGCGGTCGTGATCATGTCGGTCGTCTTAATGGCTTCAACAACCTTTTCTGGGTGCTTGGCATTGTTAATGCCGGTTACGCCAGAAACGTGGATCTTTTTTTGACCAGGAGCGGCTAATTGGATGTCATATTCGCCCCGTTCAACCAAGGCGTCAATGATCGTTTCGTTCACATCGACAAAGTCGATGCCAAAGCCGTTAGCGGCTAAGGTTTCCCCAATAAAGCCACGTCCAATATTACCTGCGCCAAAGTGTACTGCTCTCATTGTTAATTTTCTCCTACCTTGTCTAACAAATTGATAATCTCTTCAGGCGTTTGCGCGTCTGCCAGCTTGGCCACGTTGGATACGTCGCTGCAAAACAGCGCGATCTGTGACAAAAGCTGCAAGTGTTCATTGCCCAGTCCCGCGATGCCAAAGACCACGGTAACCAGCTGTTCTTCATCGGTATCTGGGTCGCTGAAGTCCACCCCCATCGGGATCTGGACCACAGAGATGCCAGTCTTTTTAATGTATTTCTTCCCTTCATCGGTGCCGTGAGGAATAGCGATGAAGTTGCCCATGTAGGTGGACACGTCTTCATTGCGGGCCAGCATGGCGTCGATGTATTCCGGTTCAGCGCAGCCATTATCGACTAAAAGCTGGCCGGCCATCCGGATGGCTTCTTCTCTAGTCGCTACATCCTGATTCAGCTTGATCATTTCTTTATGTAGTTTCATGGTTGCCTTCCTTACTTCAGTTTTTCGATTAATCCCTTAAGTTCATCCGTCTTGAGCAAGTCGTTCACCGTTGCCACTTGAATTTGGTCGTAGCGAACGGCCAGGTTCTTAGCGGCAGCTGGGGTAGCGATGACCAGGTGACTTGGATCATTGGTCAATTCGTTGATCCGCACGGCCTTGACCGGCGTCTTCTTGCCAGCTTGCTTCATGGCATCCTTGAACATGGAGGAGGCCATGGTGACCGTCCCGCGATGCTGGTCGTGGCGGATAAAGTCCACTTCCTTGACAGCGGCGTAGTCAAAGTCAAACTGCTTTTGCTTTTCTGCCTTGTTTGCTTGCTTTTGCTTTTCTTCTTTAATTTCTGCTTCTGGAGCAGCTTGACTAGCGGCCTTCAAGCGGGCGATGACTTGGTCATATTTTGGCGTGCTCAAGAAGTTGCCAACGGCCACGTGCAGGGCGCTTGGCGTCTTTTCCTTGGCCCGTTCAGCCAATTCTTCTTGGGTGATAACCAGCAAGCCTGGTTCATCCTTCAAGTTCCGAACCGCCGTGTTGGTTACTGGCAAGTTCAAGCCTGCCTTCTTCACCTTGTCTCTTAAGAGGGACGCACCCATTGCGGATGACCCCATGCCGGCGTCACAGGCAAAGATGATTCTTTGAACGTCCTTGTAGCTAGCAACGGTCGTTTCAGCTGATGAGCTGTCTTCTTCTGCGGCTGCTTGGCCCTTAGAAGCAGCCTTCATTTGGCTCATTTGCCCTTGGGCTGCGGCCAAGTCACCGCCATCTTCGCTCTTGTCCATCTTGTAGATCAAAGCCGCCACGATAAAGGAAACGGCTGCTGAGCCAAAGACCCCGACGATGTTGCCGAAGTAGGCACTCTTAGCAGAAACCAGCAAGATGGCAATGATGGAACCAGGACTGGCTGCGGCCGTCAAACCGCCGCCCAAGATGCTGAACAAGAAGGTCCCGGTAACGCCGCCGGCCATCGCGGCCAAAAGCAGCATTGGCTTCATCAAAACGTATGGGAAGTAGATTTCGTGAACACCACCGAAGAAGTGAACGATGATGGCACCTGGAGCGGAGCTCTTAGCTGAGCCCTTGCCAAAAATGGAGCAGGCCAGCAGGATCCCTAAACCAGGACCTGGGTTGGATTCCATCAAGAACAGAACTGATTTGCCGACCTTGGCAGCTTGCTGGATCCCCAGTGGTACCAAAACCCCGTTACCAATGGCGTTGTTCAAGAACAAGACCTTGGCTGGTTCGATGACCAGGTTGGCCAGTGGCAAAAGGTGGCGAGTGATGATCCAGTCAACCCCGTGGCCGATCCAGATGGTGGAAATAACCAAAAGTGGCCCAACCAAGAAGTAGCTGATCGCGACGAAGATCATCCCCATGATCCCTTGGGAGAAGTTGTTGTAGATCATTTCAAAGCCGGCCTTGACCTTGCCTTGGAATTTTTCATCAAACTTCTTTAAGCACCAAGCACTGAGCGGCCCCATGATCATGGCCCCCAAGAACATTGGGATGCCAGTGGACTTGTTAGCCGCATATGGGTAAAGACTTGGGTAAACGATCCCTTGGGCAACAGGACTCGCCCATGGGAAGCCTAAAACGATGGTCCCGACAACGGAGATGGCACCAACCACCCCGCCTCTTTCTTCGTAAACATTCTTACCGCCCGTGTAGGCAATCAAGATTGGAATCATGAAATACAGCATGGAGCTGGTAAAACTGTTCACGTACTTGTTTGGGAACCAGCCGTTAGGCGACATGAAGATCGCGGTCATGAAGCCCCAGGCAATGATCGCGCCGATGTTCGGCATGATCATGCCCGATAGGAAGGTCCCAAACTTTTGGATTTTGGCCTTGACTGAGCTCTTGCTCTGCGTTTCGGACATTAACTTTTTCCTCCTCAAATACTAAAACCTTATTCTCTCTTTACTTACTTTTACCTTACACATTTATGGTATTACTCGCTGTTTCCGCTTTCAATGCAAAGAAAATAGAAGTCTGGCACCGTTTCCAGTGCCAGACTTCTATTTGTGACATCTATTTAGTTTTATAATCAATGTTAAAAATAACCGTTTTCCTAGTCCACCAGCTGGTCCAGCTGGCCCAGGTATTGGCGGGCAATGGCGTTAGCAATTTCTTCCTTGTCGCCCGTCGAAAAGAGCTTGAGCAGGTCGTCGCTAACCACCAACATGCTGGAGATCATCCCCAAGACGTCCCCTTCTGCCGCCGTCAAGTTTTCCGGTGCTAAAAAGAGCATCTGCCTTTTAACGGCAATCTCGGTTTGATCCATCGCCTTCATTTTTAATGGCTTTTTGAGGTCGTAAAAGGCAAAAAAGGTCTTGTTAACGGCGCTGGTCTTCGTGTGCAGGAGCGCCAGTTGGCTGCCGGGCAGGCCCAAGGGAGCCAGCTTGATCCGGGCCTGCAATTTGGCGATGACTTCTCTCCGATCCTTTAGATAATCCTCCGGTACCAGGGAAATCACCGCGGTTAGCATGTCCTCTGTGCTCGTCACTGGATAGTCGACTTCCTTGATGGTCAGGTCATCCAGCAATTTTTGACAAAAAGTGGCCGACTTGGCCAAGGCTGCCAGCTTGCTCTGGGGCTTGCTAATCTTTTGCTTAAAGGCCTTATTGGGCGTTTGCTTTTTATATTTGGCCAGATAACTGGCGACGTCCTTTTTCACCTGGGCCAGCTCACTGCCTAACAGGAGCGGCGACACCAAATGGTAGTCCCGGGGGAAGCCCGGCAGATTCAAGGTGGAAAAAATAATGTCATAATCGCTCAAGTTCAGCTGACTAATTTCCGACGCCCGGGCCGTCTTCACGCTGCGGATCTCCGATACTTCTTTTTTCAGCCGGCTGGCCAAGATGGCGGAGGTCCCCAGGCCATTGTCGCAGATGACCAAAACCGACAAATTGTCTTGCGGCGTATAGTTGCCATATTCATTGGCAAAATACAGAAGGATCAGCTGCAGCTCAGCCCGGTTGATCTCGTCTTGGAAGTCCTCGGTCCAGGCCTTTTGAATGGCCTGGTAAAGGTTAGGAAAGGTGGCGGTCAAGTTGTCCAGGGTTTCGATCTTGGCGTTTGGCAGGCGCTCAGAGCTGTGCTCGACCAGCCCCCGAATGTGGTTTTGCAATCGGCGAATAAACAAGGGACTTTTGCCAAAATCAAAGTGGACCTGGTCCGACACGTCCTGAATAAACTGGCTGACCCTTAAGGTGATCACGACTTCTTCGTCGCCGCCCGCAAAGTCCTGCCTTTGGTAGTCGCACTTTTCCACCTGCAGGGCCAAAAAGCGTGCCTCTTCTAGGGGCGGCGTAATTTCAATTTCCCGGCTCAAGCGGGAAAAAACGTTGAACACGTAGGACTGGTACTTTAACTGCGGACTGTCCTGTTTTTTGCTGACGTGCTTGCCCGCCCTTAAGCGAATAATGCTGAGGGTGAAGAGCAGGATCAGCTCGATTTCCTGGTAGTCGGTTTCCAGGCTGAACTCGGACAGCTTCTCCTTTTTCAAGGCTTCCCAGCAAGTCAAGAGCAGCTTTTTGGGCAAAAGGTCGATGAAAAAGTTGCCCGACTTTTCCTTACTGGGGTCGGTCAGGTAGTCAAAGAAGAGATAATCGTTGATCTCGCTTAACAAGATGCTGCTGAGGACTTTCCGCCGCTGGTCTTCGCAGGTTTCTACCGACACGCCCAGCCCCTTGGTTCTTAAAAGCTTGATCCCGTACGTGGCCAAGGAAGCAGCCACTGAATCCAAATCCGCCTGGGCCGTGGCTTCCGACACGCCCAATCGGCCTGCCAAAGACAGAATCTTGACTGGCTCATCTTCTAAGAGCAGCAAGACCGCCAAGGCGTTAGCCCGGTCTTCAGCCTTCATCTCCTCTTGCCCCTGGCTGCCGGCCAGCTTTTCTTTTAGGCCCGCTAGCCCTTCGGGGCTCCCTACTAGGCTCAGCCGGCCCTTTTTATTGCTGATGGTCAGGTCTAGTTTTGATAATTCCGGCCGCAAGAGCCCCAGCTCCCGGTACAGGGTGCGCCTTGAAGCATCCAGCCTTTTTTCTAGCTCAGCCAGGCTGATCCCGTCGCCATTTTCCACCAGGCCCTGCAGGATCCGCTTTTGCCGTTCTGTGATAATCATTTTTACCCTACTCTCTTTTTTCTCTGTAACCAGTCACATTGTAGCAAAAATAACAAACTTTGCCAAAAAGCTCTATTCAGCAAACTGCAAAAAAATAAGCAGAACGCGCTTGCGTTCTGCTTATTAGTCAATTTATGGCTTTTTTATTCAACCGTCACGCTCTTAGCCAGGTTTCTTGGCTTGTCCACGTCCAAGCCCTTGTTCTTGGATGCGTAGTAAGCCAAAAGCTGAGTTGGCACTACTGACAAGAGGGCTGACAGGTAGTAGTCGATTTCTGGCAAGACGATGTTGTCACCTTCCTTGGCAAATTGCTTGCCCACGATGGTGACCACGTTAGCCCCGCGAGAAGCAACTTCTTGGATGTTGCCCCGGGTCAGGTCAGCGGTTACTGGGTCGTTGATCAAGGCAATGACTGGAGTACCGTCTTCGATCAGGGAAATGGTACCGTGCTTAAGTTCAGCAGCCGCGAAGCCTTCGGTTTGGATGTAGGAAACTTCCTTTAACTTCAAGGCCCCTTCCAAGGCAACGGCGTGGTCGATGCCGCGGCCGATGTAGAAGGCGTTTCTTGAAGGTACCAGGTACTTCTTAGCCAGCTTTTCGATTTCTTCCTTGCCGTCAACGATTTCTTGGATGCCTTCGGCAGCCAGGCTCAGGCCTTGCTTCAGGTTCCAGTTCTTGGCATCTTCATCGCCCAGCTTTTCCCCAACAGCCTTGGCCAAAATAGCTTGCAGAGCCACTTGAGCGGTGTAGGCCTTGGTGGAGGCAACGGCAATTTCTGGACCAGCGTTCAAGAGCATGGTGTAGCTGGCTTCTCTTGACAGGGTTGACCCTTCCACGTTGGTCATGGTCAAGCTTGGGATGTTCCGCTTGTTGGCTTCAGTCAAAACGACGCGAGAGTCAGCAGTTTCACCAGACTGGGTCAAGAAGATGAAGAATGGGTGCTTGGACATCATTGGGAAGTGGTAGCCCGCTTCAGAAGCGTAGCCAACTTCGGTTGGGATGCCGGTGAATTTTTCAAAAATTTCCTTACCAACCAGCCCAGCGTGGTAGCTGGTACCCGCAGCGAAGATGTAAATCCGGTCAGCGGCAGAAACAGCGTCCACGATGGCTGGGTCAACGACTGGTTCGCCGTTTTCGTCCAGGTAGTCGGTTGACAAACGGCGCATCACTGCAGGTTGTTCGTCGATTTCCTTCAACATGTAGAATTCGTAAGTACCCTTGGAAGCAGCGTTCGGGTCGATGTCCAAAACGTGGCTTTCTCTTTCAACCTTGTTGCCATCGTAGTCTTGGATTTCGATTGAGTCCTTAGTTACGTCAGCGCAGTCGCCGTCGTTTAAGGCGATAAAGGTCTTGGTTTGGTCCAAAACAGAAATCGCGTCTGAAGCGATGATGTTGAAGCCATCGCCCAGGCCCAGCATCATTGGGGACTTGTTCTTGGCAATGTAGATGTGGTCTGGCTTGGTATTGTCAACCAGCAAGAAGGCGTATGAACCCTTAACCAGCTTCAAAGCCTTCTTGAAGGCGGAAAAGCCGTCCAAGTTTTCGTCCTTAGCGATCTTGGCTACCAATTGAACGACAACTTCCGTGTCAGTTTCTGACTTGAAGTTTACCCCTTCCAGGTACTTTTCCTTCAAGTCTAAGTAGTTTTCGATCACGCCGTTGTGAACCAGGTAAAAGCGACCATCTTCTGAGTAGTGTGGGTGGGCGTTTTCAACAGTTGGGTGGCCGTGGGTAGCCCAGCGGGTGTGGCCAATGCCGACTACGCCTTGTTCGTCAGGAGTCAGCTTTTCTTCCAAGTTGCTGATCCGGCCAACGGCCTTAGTCAAGTATTCGTGACCCTTTAAGTCGTTTAAGTAGATACCGGCTGAGTCATAGCCCCGGTATTCCAGATTTTTCAAACCATTTAATACAACGTCTCTAGCTGGCTTGCCAACTACACCGACAATTCCGCACATAAAAAGTTCTCCTTTGGTCTAGTTCAATTTAAGTGATTGAACCAATTTGTTTTTCGCGCTTGCAATAGGAATAATAGACGTTTTTTTCTCAGAGGTCAAGTCTAAAACTCAAATTGGTATAAATTTAGACCAAATAATGGAAAATTTAACTTTTTCTTTGGAAATCCTATCAAAAAAGCCCCCAGTTAAGAGGGATTCTTAACTAAAGGGCTGAAAAACTAGTCATTTTCCTGGTCTTCTTCCAGGTCGCTTGGCAGGCGAACCGGAATTGGCCGGTGCTCGATAGGGGTTGAAAAGGCAATTTCGGTCTTGGTCCGGCCGAATTTCTGCAGCTCATTGACCAAGTGGTCTAATTCTTCTGGACGCCGGTAAGCGGCCTGGATCAGCATGGAGTAGTCCCCCGTCACGCAGTCGCATTGGATGACGTTCGGGATCTTCTCGATGAAGGGGTAAAACTCACTCTTATCCTCTGGCTTGACTTCCAAGTTGATAAAAGCCTTCACTACGTAGCCCATAGCCGAGTAGTCAATGTCTGAATAGTAGTGCCGAATGAGGTCATGGGCTTCCATGCGGCGAATGCGGTTAGCCACGGCTGGAGACGACATGAAGTTGGCCTCGGCAATTTCCTTGACGGAAACCCGGGCGTTGTCCTCCAGCATCTGCAGGATTTTACGGTCTGTCTTATCAATCTTATATTCAGCCATATCTTCTACCACCTATCAAAGCAAATCTCGTGAGGTTCTTTTATTAATAGAATGTATTATATTTCTTAAAATAATTAAGTTCAAGTCTTTTACATCAAAGATTTTTGACTTTTTTTGTAACTTTTTTAAGGTCTACCCTAAGCAAAAAAGCTGACGATCAGGGCCAAGATCGGCAAGCCGCCCTGCATCAGGATGATCTTCGGGTTAGAAGTCAAGGCGCCGTAAGCGGCAACCAGGATCATCATCCCCAAGACGGTTTGCAAAACGGCCTTGCCAAAAACGGTAATGGCCAAAAGAACCAAGACGCCCAGGAGGCCGTTATAAACGCCCTGGTTCTTAAAGAGGACGTTCACGTTCTTTTGACTCAATTCCTCTTGGCTCATCTGGAAAACTTGTGCCGTCTTCTTGGACGTGGTCGCGATCGTTTCCAAGTACATAATGTAGAAAAATTCTAGCGCAACTAACACCGTTAAAATTTGCAACAAGATCTTCATTTTCTTTTCCTCCCTCAAGTTCCTAATTATATTTTACTTAAATTAATATTAAATTACAAACTTTAGTTTTGCGGATCGAGATCGGCAATCTTCTGGGCGGGAATCCCCGCCGCCACGCAGTTGGCCGGCAGGTCGCTAGCTACAACCGCCCCGGCTTCAACGATCACATTGTCGCCAATGGTCACCCCGGGTAAAACGGTCACCCGCGCCCCCAGCGCCACATCGCTGCCGATCCTGACCGGCAGTGCCCGGGCCAAGCGCTCTCTTCGTTCTTTTTTGGACCGGGGCAACTGGATGGTCGTCATCAGGCAGCCAGGGCCAACCTGCACGTAATCGCCAATGGTGACGGCGGCGCTGTCGATAATGGTCAGATTTTTCTGCGCGAAAAAATGGTGACCAATCTGGATGTTGGGACCGTGCTGGCAACTAAAGCCAGGTTCCACCGCGGCGTAGTCGCCCAAGGCCCCCAGGTGCATCTTGAGGCGGAGCAGCTGCGCCGGCCGGTCAAGGTTATTGCCCTCGGCGTATTCGTCGGTCCACCTGATCCCCGCTTCTTGGTCGTACAGGACCTCAGGGGCGGTCAGGTGGTAGGCCTGCCCACTTTTCATCTTATCTAATTCGTTCATCGTATCTCCTAAAAAATCAAGCTATTTAAAATTATAGATGAAAGTGAGAAGTAAGTGAAGTTTTGGCTCGGCTAACGAGATTTCGGGGCATTGATCATAAAAACTCGTCGCGGCTACGTCTTCAGGGGGCATAAACCTACCAAAAATTGCCATGGCTACGTCTTCAGGGGGCATAAACCTACCAAAAATTGTCATGGCTACGTCTTCAGGGGGCACGACCTACACCAAATTCGTCTTGGCTACGTCTTCAGGGGGCACGACCTACACCAAAAATCGCCATGGCTACGTCTTCAGGGGGCTCCGATCCCAACATCAAAAAAACGTCCCGCCAAAGCAGGACGTTTTCTTAAAGGAAAATCACAATTTTCGAAATATAGGCTTGCGCGTTGGTTGACTCAGCAACCTTTCTTACCCGCATGTAGCCTTGCCGGCCCTTGAACTCAAATTCCGCATCGGCCTCTTCACCGCGCTTAGCTGCCTTCAGCAGCTGGTTGAGCAGCGCATAGTTGGTCCCAGCTGACCGGTTCAAGCGGTCATCCAGCTCGATGGTTTCCTTGATCCCCAGCAGCTTAGCCCATTCTTCGGCCGTGTGGTTGGCGCAGATCGTCTTATACTTGCCATCTTCTTCCAAAAAGACCGTAATCGCCGGCAGTTCTGACAACTGGTCGTTCAGCCGATCTCTAAAGGAAAAATCTGGGTTAACGATGTTGACCCGGCCCACTTCCCGGTAAAAGTTGTGCTCCTCCGCAGTTTCCACCAACAGGCCACGATCACGCATCTTGGCAGCAACTTCAGCTCTTGGCAAAGGCTTGGAGAAGTAGTACCCCTGCGTCAAAACGCAGCCAATGGAGTGGAGGAAGTCGTATTCTTTTTCCGTTTCCACCCCTTCGGCCAAGGTTTCAATATTCAGCCGCTTGGCCATGTCGATGATGTCAGTCAAAATGATTGGCGTCCGTTCGTTAGCGTTGCGGAGGAAGGCCATATCGATCTTGAGCAGGTCGAAGTCAAAAGTCTGCAAGCTATTCAAACTAGACATCCCGCTGCCGAAGTCATCCAGCCAGACCAGGTAGCCGTCTTCGTGGAAGCGGCTGATGTGGTCCTTAATCACGGCTTCGCTGTTGTTGATCAAAGCTGATTCGGTGATTTCGATCCGGACCTGATCCCGGCCCACCCCGTACTTGGCCAAAATCGCGTTGATCTGCTCGTGCAAATCATCCAGCTCCAGGTCATAGCGGGACAGGTTGACGGAAACGACTGGCGCTAGCTCACCCTTTTTTCTAGCATCTTCAAAGTCGCGGCAAACCAGTTCCAGGATGTGCAGGTCCAGCTTGTGGATCAAGTGCCCGCGCTCTAAGACGTCAATAAATTGGAAGGGATTCAAAAAGCCGTATTGTGGGTCCACCCAGCGGGCCAAGGCTTCGTAGGTGCTGATCTTGCTACTAAAAGTATCCACGATCGGCTGGTAGTAAACCTTGATCCAGCCCTTAGCAATCGCTTCATCGATGTGGCTGATCAAGTAGTTGGACAAGACCATGTCCGCTTCCATTTGGTCAGCATAGCGAGTGTAGTAGGTGCGGTAGTTGCCCTGGGTGGTGTTAGCAGTCATCCGGGCCCGGTCCATCATGGTCTCCGGTGACTCATCGCTTGCAGAAATCGGGTAAATCCCGGCTCTGATCGACACGGAATACTTTTCCATCACGTCGTGCACCGTCTGGATCACGTCGTCTACCCGCTCATCTTCAATCACGGCGTAGAAGCGGTCAGAGGTTGGCCGGACGATCCAGTAAGTCCCCACTTCTCTTCTTAAAACTGCCGCCATCTTCTGGAGCAACTTGTCGCCTTCTTGGTAGCCGTGCTCTTTGTTAAAAAACTTAAAGTTGCTGATGTCAAAGTAAACTACATCGTTTTGAACGTCTGACTTAGTCCCCTTGATCAGGGCCACTTCATCCAGCAGGTGCTTGTTAAAAGCAACCTCACTGCTTAAGCCAGTAAGCGTATCTGTACTATTGCCTCTTTTTTCCACAAAAATGGAGTGGCGAAGCAGAGATGCCATGTAGCTGGAGGCCAGCTGCATCAAGGGGATGCAAAGGTCCAGCTGCTCAACTGAAGGGTTGTCAGCGCCGAGAAAGCCGACCTGGTTGCCTTCAAAGTAAAAAGGTGACACAACCAGCTGATTGATCCCCTGCCGCTTTAAGACTTGGTACATGATGGGGTCGGCTTCTTTATAGTCTTCCATGTCCCGGATGAAGTAGCCGGAGTTATTGGCAAAAGCCCCGCCCCATTGGGCTTCATAGGCCTCAGCCGGCATGTCTTGCAGAGTTTCCTTTTCCGGCGTTACGCCCTCATTACACCATTCATAGGTGTTGTCATAGTGGCCATGGGCATTTTTTTGAAAAATATAAGTGCGGTCAGCATTAAGGGCCAGTCCCATTTCCTTTAAAAAGGTCATGATTGATTCATTAGGGTTGCCAGTTTTGATGGCACTATCCATACAGCGATTGAGCATACCGACGTAGCCAAGCAGCTTTAATGCCATTGGCTGATCAAAATCACTGAAGTTGAAATCTCTTTTAAACGAACCGTACTTTTTCAAACTGGACCTCACACGTGAAATTTAAGTTTACTGACACAAGAAGTGTTAGCACAAGAAGTGTTAGCACAAGAAGTGTTAGCACAAGAAGT
>NZ_JBJFHB010000062.1:0-11073 GCF_051893255.1 Lactobacillus sp.
ATGCAAGTTGCTGCATTAAGACACAGACCAGAAAGTGAAGACTGCTACTTGGTCAGCCAAGAAGACATGAAGCTGCGCCTGCACACCGGCAAGGACGTGCAAGCCGTTTACGTATACTACGGCGACATTTATGAACCGCTGACCGAACTGAAAAAAGCCGAGATGGCTTTAGCCGGCCATGGCCAGGTGAATGACTATTGGGAAGCGACCGTAACCATGCCCAACCACCGCTGCCGCTACCTCTTTGAAGTGGTCGGCCAAGATGGGGAAAAAGTAATTTATGGCGACCGGGGCATCCGGAAGGATGAGCAGGAAAGCTACGATGATCCAAGCAACTACATCAAGCTGCCATACTTCCACTTGATCGACATGACCAAGACGCCTGACTGGGTGAAGAGCACTGTTTGGTACCAGATCTTCCCAGAACGCTTTGCCAACGGCGACAAGACTAACGACCCAGCCGGCGTTAAGCCTTGGAAGCCAGACGATAAGCCGGGGAGAGATGACTACTATGGCGGGGACTTACAAGGGGTTCTGGACCATCTGGACTACCTGCAAAAATTAGGCGTCAATGGCCTTTACTTCTGCCCAATTTTCAAGGCAGCGTCTAACCACAAGTACAACACGACCGACTACTTAGAAGTTGACCCAGAATTTGGGGACAAGGCTTTGTTTGCCAAGTTGGTTAACGAAGCCCACAAGCGGGGGATGAAGGTGATGCTGGACGCGGTCTTCAACCACATCGGCGATACCTCCTTGCAATGGCAAGACGTTGTGGCTAATGGCGAAAAGTCCCGCTTCAAGGACTGGTTCCACATCAACCACTTCCCGGTTGAGCCTTATGACCCAAAGGATCCAAGCTACGAAACTTTTGCCTTTGAAAAGCACATGCCAAAGCTGAACACGGCTAACCCAGAAGTAGTCGACTACCTGTTAACCATCGCTACTTACTGGATCAAGGAATTCGACATTGATGCTTGGCGCTTAGACGTAGCTGACGAAGTCGACCACCGCTTCTGGAGAAAGTTTAGAGATGCGGTAACTGCTATCAAGCCCGACTTTTACATTTTGGGTGAATCCTGGCACGCCAGCCAGCCTTGGCTAAACGGCGATGAGTTCTCCGGCACGATGAACTACCCATTCACCGGTCAAATCGGCGACCACTTCTTAAAGGGCGTGCAAGATGCCAAGACCATGACCGAACTTTTAACCGACCAGCTCTTCTTGTACCGGGAACAAACGAATTCCGCCATGTTAAACGTCCTGGATTCCCATGATACGCCGCGGATCAAGACGGTGGCCAAGGGCGATGAAGACAAGGCCCTGCAGGCTTTGGCCTTCACCTTTGTCCAAACCGGCTCTCCTTGCATCTACTACGGTACAGAAATGGGGATGAGCGGCGGGGAAGACCCAGATTGCCGCAAGCCAATGGACTGGAGTCAAGATGGCAGTCCGGTTTGGCAGGCGGTTCACGAAATTATTCAGTTTAGACGGGACCACTGGGAAACGCTCAGCCAGGCAGCAACTTGGCTAGAAGTAACAAAAGCTGGTTTGATCCACGTGGTTAGAAACGGCCATGAAAAGATCGAGGCCTGGTTTAACACAACTGGCGAAACGGTTTCATTAGAAACGAAAACAGCCTTAAGCCGCGGCTACCAAGGCGGAGAGCTGGCAAGCAAGGGCTACGTCTTTGAACTGGAATAAATCATGTTATCGGTAACATTTAAAACGATCTTGTTAGCGATTGCAGTATCAGAGATAATAAAACCAGATTGAACGAGCGAGGGAAAAAGAATCATGAAGAGAATTTTTGAAATCGATCCTTGGAAGTTGACCAGTCATACTTTTTCAAAAGAAGACAAGCGACTTCAAGAAAGCATGACTTCCTTAGGTAACGAATACATGGGCCTGAGAGGCAACTTCGAAGAAGGCTACAGCGGCGACAGCCTTAAAGGTACTTACTACGCTGGCGTTTGGTTCCCAGACAAGACCAAGGTCGGCTGGTGGAAGAACGGTTACCCAGACTACTTTGGCAAGACAATCAACGCCCCAAGCTTCATTGACCTGCCAATCTTGATCAACGGTCACCGGCTTGACTTAGCTACTGACCAGGTTAGCGACTTTGAGCTCAGCTTGGATATGCACCAAGGCCTGCTTACCAGAAGCTTCATTTACGAAGGGCCAGATTGCCGTGTGAAGTTTGAATTTGAACGCTTCTTGAGCGTTGTTATTAAAGAAGCAGCCTTGATCAAGGTTAAGGCAACCGTGTTAAGCGGCGAAGCTGATCTGCAAGTAACCAGCCGCTTGAACGGGAACGTCTTTAATGAAGACAGCAACTACGAAGAAGGCTTCTGGGATGCTTTGGGCGAAGATGAATCAAGCCGCAGCATCCAGCTCAAGACCAAGCCAAACAACTTCGGCACTCCACAATTTACGGTTCTTTTAAAGGAATCCGTTCGTGAAGATGGTCAAGTAATTTCTGGCAAGGTTGCTACTAAGAGCGGCCTGGTTGACGAAACTTTCGAAAAGCACTTGGCAACTGGCGAAAGCTGGGAACTGGAAAAGGACGTTATCGTAGTTAACAGCCGTGACGTCGCTGACAGCGACCAAGCTGAAAAGGCTGACGAATTGATGGCTAAGTTGCAAGAAAAGTCCTACGCTGACAACCTGGCCGATCACGAAGCCGTTTGGGCCAAGCGCTGGGAAAAATGTGACGTTACCATCGAAGGCGACGCCGCCGCCCAACAAGGGATCCGCTTCAACATCTTGCAACTGTTCATGACCTACTACGGTCAAGACCCTCGCCTGAACATTGGGCCAAAGGGCTTCACCGGTGAAAAGTACGGCGGTGCTACTTACTGGGACACCGAAGCCTTCATCGTGCCAATGTACTTGGCGGTAGCGCCAAAGGAAGTTACCAGATCACTGTTGGAATACCGGCACGAACAACTCCCAGGTGCTTACCATAACGCCCGGATGCAAGGGCTAAAAGGGGCTTTGTTCCCGATGGTGACCTTCAACGGGATTGAATGCCACAACGAATGGGAAATCACTTTTGAAGAAATCCACCGTAACGCGGATATCCCATTCGCCATCTACCAATACACCCGCTACACCGGCGATGACTCTTATGTCAAAGACGAAGGCATGGACGTTTTGGTAGGGACGGCGCGCTTCTGGGCTGACCGGGTGCACTTCTCCAAGCGCAAGGGTCAATACATGATCCACGGCGTCACTGGACCAAACGAATACGAAAACAACGTCAACAACAACTGGTTCACCAACACCATGGCTAGATGGCTGCTCAGTTACACCTTGGAACGCTGGCCACTGGCAACGGAAGCTGCCAAGAAGCGCTTGAACGTGACTGACGAAGAATTGGCTAAGTGGCAAGACATCGTAGACAAGATGTACCTGCCAGAAGACAAGGACTTGGGCATCTTCGTTCAACACGACACCTTCTTGGACAAGGACCTCCGGAGCAAGGACACCATCCCAGCTGACCAATTGCCACTGAACCAGCACTGGTCATGGGACAAGATCTTGCGGTCACCATTCATCAAGCAAGCTGACGTTTTGCAAGGAATCTACTTCTTGAACGACCGCTACACCAAGGAACAAAAGGAAAAGAACTTCGACTTCTACGAACCAATGACGGTTCACGAAAGTTCATTGAGTCCATCCATCCACTCCATCTTGGCAGCAGAACTGGGCAAGCAAGACAAGGCTGTTGAGCTTTACGAACGGACGGCGCGGCTGGACCTGGACAACTACAACAACGACACTGTTGATGGTCTGCACATCACTTCCATGAGCGGCAGCTGGCTGTCAATCGTCCAAGGCTTTGCCGGCATGCGGTATAACGAAGAAGGCGTAAGCTTTGCGCCATTCCTGCCAAAGAAGTGGACAGGCTACAGCTTCAAGATCAACTACCGCGGCCGCATCTTGGCCGTTGCCGTTGACAAGGACGGCGCTAAGTTGACTTTGGTTTCAGGCGACGACTTGACAGTTAAGGTTTGGGACCAAGAAGTAACTTTGAAAGAAGGTCAAACTCAATGCTTAAAGGATTAATTTTTGACCTGGACGGCGTCATCACTGACTCAGCTGTCTACCACCTGAAGGCTTGGCAAGACCTGGCTAAGGAAATCGGCATTGATCTGCCAGAATCCTTTGGTGACAAGCTTCGTGGCTTGTCCCGGATGGACTCCTTAGAGATCATCTTGGAATATGGCCACAAAGAAAATGACTACACCCAAGAAGAAAAGGAAGCCTTAGCTGCTAAGAAAAACGATGCTTACATCAAGGCTGTCAAGAAGATGACCAAGGCAGACATCTTGCCGAAGATGGCGGACCTCTTGCATGAAGCCAAGGCCCAAGGCTTGAAGCTGGCTCTAGCTTCTGCTTCTAAGAATGCTCCATTGATCCTGCACCAATTGGAGCTGGAAGATCTCTTTGACGCCCGGGTTGACCCAGCTACTTTAAAGCATGGTAAGCCGGACCCAGAGATCTACATCAAGGCCCAAGAACTGCTGGGCCTGGAGAAGAATGAAGTGATCTCCTTTGAAGACGCACCAGCCGGCGTCAAGTCCATCAAGGCTGCTGGCCAGTTCGCCGTTGGCATCGGTGACCCAGTCGTCTTAAAAGGAGCCGACTATATCGTGGGCTCAACCAGTGCCTTAGATTTAGCCGAAATTGAAAGAGTTTTTAAAAAAGCAGGGAATTAGGTAAGGGAAAATGGTAAAAATCAACTTAAATCACATCTACAAAAAGTATCCAAATGCTGATGACTACTCAGTCTCTGATTTCGACCTGCACATTGATGACCACGAATTCATCGTCTTTGTCGGTCCATCCGGCTGTGGTAAGTCCACGACTTTGCGGATGATTGCGGGTCTAGAAGATATTTCCAAGGGTACTTTGGAAATCGGCGGCAAGGTCATGAACGACGTGGCTCCGCGTGACCGCCACATCGCCATGGTCTTCCAGAACTACGCCTTGTATCCACACATGAGCGTCTACGACAACATGGCCTTCAGCTTGAAGCTTCGCCACTATGACAAGGCGGAAATCGACAAGCGCGTCAAGAATGCGGCTGAAGTCTTGGGCCTGGCTCACCTCTTGGAGCGGCGGCCAGCCGACCTGTCCGGTGGGCAGCGTCAGCGTGTTGCCTTGGGGCGGGCCATCGTCCGGGATGCTCCAATCTTCTTGATGGACGAACCTTTGTCAAACCTTGACGCCAAGCTGCGTGTTTCCATGCGGGCCGAGATCGCCAAGCTTCACCAAAACCTGAAGACGACCACGATCTACGTTACCCACGACCAAACCGAAGCCATGACCTTGGCTGACCGGATTGTTGTTATGAACGCTGGCCGCATCCAGCAAATTGGCTCTCCTAAGGAAGTCTACAACAAGCCAGCCAACCAATTCGTTGCCGGCTTCATCGGTTCACCGCAAATGAACTTCTTCAATGTTAACTACAAGGATGGCTACATTGATGACGGCAAGGGCATCAAGCTGAAGGTCCCTGAAGGCCGGGCTAAGATCCTGGAATCCAAGGGCTACAACGGCAAGGATGTGGTCATGGGTCTGCGTCCAGAAGACATCCACATGGAACAAGCCTTCCTGGAAACCTGGCCAGAAGCCACGGTTAACGCGGAAGTTGTCGTTTCAGAACTTTTGGGTGCAACCAGTCAGCTGTACATGAAGGCTGATGGGACGGAATTTGTCGGCGTTGTGAACGCGCGTGACTTCCACAAGCCAGGCGACAAGGTTCAAGCTGGCTTCAACTTGAACAACGCTCACTTCTTCGACAAGGACACCCAAGTGACGCTTACCAATTAAATTAACTAAGCTAATCAACTTGCAGTGCGTTGCTGCGAGATGATTAAAAATATTAAAACAAATGTTTGTTTTAGGAGGAAAAAATGAGTTTCTTTAAGAAGGCTGCCTTGGGCAGTGCAGCAGTATTGGCTGCTTTAAGTTTGTCAGCTTGCTCAAACAGCAGCAACAGTAGTTCATCATCATCAAGCGATAAGAAGGCTTCCTTGACCTTGTGGGTTGACACCGAACAGGTATCATACTACAAGAGCATCGTTAAGGACTTCCACAAGAAGCACCCTAACATTACCGTTAAGGTTACCCAAAGTCCTAACGGTTCTGCTAACGCCAAGACTGACGTTGGTAAGGACGCTTCTAAGGCTGCCGATGTTTTCGAAGTTCCAAACGACCAATTGGGTCAAATGGCAAACGCTGGTTACATTAACCCACTTTCACCATCAGACACTTCCAACATCAAGAAGAACTACGTATCTCAGGCTGTTAAGGGCGTTACCTGGAAGGGCAAGATTTACGCCTACCCATACGCTCAACAAGCAGACACCATCTACTACAACAAGTCAAAGCTTTCAGCCAGCGATGTTAAGGACTGGGACACTTTGACTAAGAAGGGTGTCTTGGCAACTGACTTTACTAATGCCTACACGATTTGGCCAGTCTTCTTCTCAGCCGGCACTACTCTCTACGGCGAAAACGGTGAAGACCTGAAGGGCTCAACTTTCAACAGCCAAAAGGGTGTTAACGCCTTGACTTGGATCGCAAAGCAAAAGAGCAACAAGAACGTAATGCAAACCTCTAACGCTTTGAACCAATTGAAGAAAGGCAACGCTGCTGCCATCATGGATGGTCCTTGGAATGCAGCCAACATCAAGAAGATCTTGGGCAAGAACTTCGCTGTTGCTAAGTACCCAACTGTCACTGTTGGCGGCAAGAAGGTTCAACTTGAAGCCTTCTTGGGTATCGAAGGCTTTGCCGTAAACTCCCACACTTCAAATGCTAAGGCTTCATCAGAACTTGCAGCTTACATTACTAACAAGAAGTCACAATTGATCGCTCACGACAAGGCTGGTCAAATCCCAGTTTTGAAGAGTGCTGTAGCCTCAAGCGATGTTAAGAGCGACCCAGTTGCCGTATCAGTTATCGAAATGGCTAAGTCAGGCAACTCCGTATTGCAACCAAAGCTGCCACAAATGGCAACCTTCTGGGACGGTGCTGCTCCACTTGTAAGTGGCGCATACGATGGCAAGATCAAGCCAAGTCAATACAAGGCTCAACTTGCTAAGTTTGCAAAGAAGATTTCTCAAAAGTAATTTAAGCGCAACAACTTTAATTAAGCTTGAGAAGGAGAGTAATGAAAAATGTTTAAGAGAAAAGGACACATTCCTCCAGCAGCCACCTATAAAGAAGTGTGGTCAAAGGGGGATGCAGCTGACAAGCTATCCTTCTTCTTCATGGGTGCCAGTGCTTTAAAAAATAAGCAATGGGCCAAGGGGATCAGCTTGCTGGCTACAGAAATCATCTTTATCTGCTGGTTTATCTTCAGCGGTGCTAGCGCGCTCAGCATGCTGAGCAACCTAGGGACGATTAAGACTAAGAAAGTCGTCTTCGACAAGGCGCAAGGCGTCTACATTACCAAGCAGCCAGACAACTCAGTATTGATCCTGCTCTTTGGGATCATGGCCATTTTCCTAGTTATTGGCTTTATCTGGTTGTACATTGCCAACTTACGGTCAACTCGGGCCAACTATATCAAGAAGCGCGATGGCAAGCACATTGCTACCAACAAGGAAGAACTCGCCAGTCTCTTTGACTCCCGGCTTCACGCCACTTTGATGTTCATTCCTTTGTTGGGGATCATCCTCTTCACTGTTTTGCCAACGGTCTTCATGATTTCCATGGCCTTTACCAACTATGACCGGCAACACCCAATCGGCTTCTCCTGGACTGGTTTCCAAGCCTTCGGGAGCGTGCTGACCGGGGACCTGGCCGGGACTTTCTTCCCAGTCCTTGGCTGGACCCTGGTTTGGGCGGTAGCTGCGACGGTAACGACTTTCTTGGGCGGTGTTTTGTTAGCCCTCTTGATTGAATCAAAGGGCATCAAGCACCGGAAGGTATGGCGGACGATCTTCATCATCGCTTACGCTGTTCCACAATTCGTTTCCCTGCTGTTGATGGCTCAGTTCTTGGATGCTCAAGGTCCTTTGAACACCTTGCTCCAAAACTGGGGCTGGATTTCAAGTCCAATTCACTTTATCGATAACGAAGCTGCCCCTTGGGTAGCCCGGTTAACGGTTATCATCGTTAACATGTGGATTGGTATTCCTGTTTCAATGCTGGTATCAATGGCGATCATTCAGAACTTGCCACAAGACCAAATCGAAGCTGCGCGGATGGACGGGGCTAACGCCTTCCAAATCTTCCACAATATTACCTTCCCACAAATTCTCTTTGTAATGGGACCATCACTGATTCAACAATTCATCGGTAATATCAACAACTTCAACGTCATTTACCTGCTGACGGGTGGTAAGCCAATGAACAATAACTACAACGGTGCCGGGTCAACCGACTTGCTGGTCAACTGGCTCTATAACTTGACCTTTGGTCAACAACAGCGTTACAACGCTTCCGCCGTTCTAGGTATCTTGATCTTCATCTTGAGTGCGACGATTTCCTTAATTGCCTACCGTCACACGACATCATTTAAGGAGGGATAAAATTGAAATCTTACTCAAGACAGAGAAAAGTATCCCTTTTCTTCAGATATTTCCTGCTGACGGTATTGGCTATCGTTTGGCTAATCCCGATCGTTTGGATCGTTTTTGCCAGCTTCTCCTACAATGACACTGGCTTTATCTCTACTTTCTTACCTGAAAAATGGACCCTGCAGAACTATATCGGAATCTTTACCAACTCCCAATTCCCTTACCTGCACTGGATCATTAACACCTTAATCGTGGCCATCATCTCCGCCACTCTCTCTACTTTCATCCAAATTTCGGTAGCCTACGTGCTCTCACGTTTACGCTTCAAGATGCGGAAGCCATTCCTGCAAATCGCTTTGGTTTTGGGGATGTTCCCAGGCTTCATGTCCATGATCGCTCTTTACTACATCTTGAAGGGGCTGAACATGCTGAACCTCGGCGGTTTAATCCTGGTTTACGTCGGTGGTGCCGGCCTTGGCTTCTATGTTGCCAAAGGTTTCTTCGACACGATTCCGCGGTCCTTGGACGAAGCTGCTGAACTTGACGGTGCTACCAAGTGGCAAGTCTTCACTAAGATCGGCTTGCCGCTGTCAAAGCCAATGATCGTTTACACTGCTTTGACCACCTTCATGGCACCATGGGTAGACTTTATCTTCTCCGGGATTATCCTTTCAACCTCAGGTAATCCAAAGACCTACACCATTGCTTACGGTCTGTACAACATGCTTTCTTCTTCAAAGGGTAGTGCGACAACCTTCTTCGCCCAATTCGTGGCTGGTTGTGTCATCATCGCTATCCCAATCACAATCCTCTTCATCATTATGCAGAAGTTCTACGTTAGTGGGATTACCGCAGGTGCTGACAAGGGTTAAACAGAGTATCAAGATTCTACCTTCTCAAAGCAAAAACGCTTGGATTTTATCCAAGCGTTTTTCTTTTGCTAAAAATAGAAAAAATATTCGTAAGTTTACTTGCCTAATGGTCGGTAAAAGTCGATGCTGGAAGCCGCGGCGAAATCACCGGTCTTGTCCAAGATGGTCAAGCGGACCGCCCAGGCACTGACGCCTCGGAGGCCAATGACCTTGTTCTTGGCATCGCTGTTGAAGCTGAAGTCTTCGCCGTAAGGCACGAAGCTGTCGCCATCAGTGGAAATTTCCACCTTGATTTTTAGCGGCCGGCCCTCAGCCTGCAGGGCATCAGGGACGTAGATGACTTTATTGAGTTCAGTCTTTTCCTTGAAGGTGAAAGTCAGCTGAATCGGCTCGTCAGTCTTGGCACTTTGCCAGCTGGTGGCCAGGCGCTGGTCCAGCAGGTACTTGGCTGGGTGACCCGGTTCACTGTCGACATTGCTGGTCACTTTCAAGTTCTGGATGATAAAGTCCTTAGGATCCTTCTTGGTCTTGACCTTGATCCAGTCGGACCATTCAGAAACCTTGTAGCCTGATTCATAGCGCAGGCGGAGCTGGTAGACCTGGTCAGCAGCTAAATCGGTAAAGGTAAAGATGTTGCCGCTGATGCCGGTGTAGAGCAGACCGTTTAATTCCAGCTGCACCTTTGGCGTCTTTTGGGCCCACTTAACAGTCAAGGAGTGAGCACTGATCTTGCTCCGGTCAACTTCGACCTTGCTTGGCAATTTCAAGGCAGCATCGGTAATCTGGTGCACCAGCTGCTCGCTGGCAAAGCGGAAGTTATTGACGACTAGTTCCAATTTGACCTGCTTGATGTCCCGCTCTTGCAGCTTGATCACCAAGGCTGGCCGGCTTTGGTCGTTTAAGTCGCTAAAACCTTTTGGCCAAGTAAAGTGGGGATCATAGTAAAAGCCTTCTTTAGCATGGTCCAGGGTTTCCGGACTGCCATACTCTTCCAGCTGGATGACCTCGTCTTTGCCAACCCGAAGGACTAAGTCTTCTGGGTGTTGGTCGCAGTAAATATAAAGGAAGGTTTCCTGCTTGATGGTCAAATTTGGATAGTAGCCTTCAGTTGGCTCAATGATCACCCGCAGGCGGCTGTCATCAACCCGGCTTCTGATGACGGTCTTGGCAAAGTTGTGCTCGTAGTCGACTTGGTCATTGTCATCATAGCTGGTGTAGGAGCTGTCGCCATATGGATAAAGGACAAAGTGTCTTTGGCCCAGGTCCAAAATGGAGCCGCCCCGAACGAAGACTGGCAGGTGCCAGAGTGGGTACTTCAGGCGGTTGTAGACCCGGCCACCCATGAAGCGGTCACCGGTAAAGAGGTCGATCCATACGGTTTGCTTGTCTGGCAGGTAGATCCGGTCGCGGACACTGTTGCCCTGGCTGTCGGACTTGCCGTTGGTGATTGGTGCAACCAAGATTTGATCGCCCAGCATAAACTCGTCAGCGAAGTCCCGGCCATAGCCGATCTGCTCATGCGGAAATTCCATCATGAGTGGCCGCACTAGTGGCAGACCATCTTGGGCCTGGCGGCTAAGAGCGTATATATAAGGAAGAAATTCGTTTCTTAACTGCAGGTAGGCCTTCATTACCCGGGAAATCTTGCTGTTGAAGGCAAA
>NZ_JBJFHB010000062.1:11173-20713 GCF_051893255.1 Lactobacillus sp.
TTCTTCCAAGCTGGATCCAAGAAGTTGCCCAGGTGGCCAAAGGACAGGGCAAAGCGTGGCGGCATCAGGGCAGGACCCGTCAAAGAGTAGTATCTTTGCAAAATTTCTTGTGGAGAACTTCCTATTATATAGAAGTTGTCAAAGACCGGGTTGCGGTGCTTTAAGATGGCTACTTGCTCATTTTGGCTGCCAAAGTCATAGCTGCCAGGAGCCAGAGTATTGCGGAATTCGCCAAAACCAGAATTAGTCCAAAAGAAAGGTACGGCAGCCAAGACCCCATCTTGGCCAGTGATCCCGTCAGTCTTAATTAGGACCTTTTCACCCTTATGGCTGAAGTGGCCGTTTTGGACCCCGCCGCCATAGTAGTATTCATTCGGGCTTTGTTTAATAATTTCCGTAGTGTGCTTGCCGCTGATTAATAGAGGAGCAACCTGGCTAACCCGGGTCCGGTGGACTGCTTCGTCAAAAATGCTGAACAAGGCGGTCTTTTGCTGGAAGATCAGCTTGTAGCTGCCAACGGTGATGATGAACATGTCGCTAGTGGCATGGGCATGGGCCTTTTGGAAATAGGCGGGATCAGGCTGGGGCGTGACCAGCATGTCGCTAGTTTCGGCAAAGGCTTGGCTGGGGTCTAGCCAGTAGCGGAAAATCCCGTCACTAATCAGGTAGACCCGGGCCACTTCGCCGGTTGCATAATGAAGTTCAAAGTAATTATCTTTTTTATTGACGCCAACTAAAGAACCAAGTTGGTGCTTAGAGGTTTGCAAGTCGTTCATAATAAGTTCCTTTACTTGATAATGTCTCTAGTTTAATTATAGCCAAAAAGGCGTTAGAAAGGGGAGGGTAATTAAATAACTGACAAAAAGTAATGGTATATGCAAATGATAATGGCTAATTTTCATTGACAAAGAAGACTAAAAATTGGACAATACCAATTGTAAGGAAATTGGAAAATAGATTGGAGAAAAAGATGCATTATTACGTTCACGCTGATCGCTTCTACCTGCCTAAGGCCGTAGAAGAGGGCGGCTACTTGGAAATTACTGACGGCAAATTTGGGGCTTATTACCCTGAAAATGACCGCCCAGAAGGGGAAATCGTTGACTACTCTGGCTATGAATTAGCGCCAGGCTACGTTGACACCCATATCCATGGCTCAGTTAAAGAAGATGTGATGAAGAGCGACTGGGCCGGGATCGATAAATTGTCCAAGGCCCTCTTAAGCGCCGGGGTGACCAGCTGGCTGCCAACGACCGTGACGGCTTCAAGCGACCAATTGACGGAGGTCTGCCAGATGTTTGCTGACCATGAGGAGCAGGAAAGCGGCGCGAGAATCCAGGGGATCCACTTTGAAGGTCCCTTCTTTACGGAAGAACATGCCGGGGCGGAAAATCCTAAGTACATGCTGGATCCAAACAGGGAAGACCTGGACCGCTGGCTGGAGGCCTCTAAAGGGATGCTGAAAAAGATCGCCTTGGCACCAGAGCGGCCAGGGACAACCGACTTCATCCGCTACGCAACCAGCCGCGGGGTGATGATCGCCTTGGGCCACTCCAGTGCCAGCTATGATGAAGCTAAGGCAGCGGCGCAAGCGGGAGCGGAGATTTTTACCCACACCTTCAACGGGATGCCGGACTTCTCCCACAATCAGCCAAATATCGCTAATGCGGCCATGGCCTTAGACAACATGGACAATGAACTGATCGCCGATGGCCACCATGTAGCCATTCCGGCCATCAAGGCTCTGATCGCGGCCAAGGGGGTTGAACACATCGTTTTGATTACCGACTGCATGGAAGCCGGCATGATGCCTGATGGCGACTACATCTTGGGTGAATTGCCAGTTTACGTAAAGGATGGCATGGCCCGGCTAAAAGACGGCGACAATTTAGCCGGCAGCGTTCTGGAGCTGAAGAATGGCGTCAAGAACCTGGTTGACTGGGGTTTGGTAACTAAGCAAGAGGCTATCCAAATGGCGACCTACAACGCCGCTCGCAGCCACCACTTGCTGGACCAGTGCGGCCAAATCGCCCCCGGTTTGCCGGCTGACTTCTTGGTCTTGAACAGCGACCTGACCTTGGAGAAGACCTACTTGGCAGGGCAAGTGGCTTATGAAAAGTAAAAGGAAAGATAGATAAAGTAAGATAAACAAAAAAGCAGCTTAGGCTGCTTTTTTATATTGTATTTAATTATGTTTGACTTTAATTTTCTTGTTTAGTAAACAGCCCCGTCGTAGAAGTCGAAGCGCAGCTTGTTGAAGTTGAAGTCCTTCAATTCGCTCATCTTGATGACGTTGTCGCTGACGCCCCAGCTCATCAGGTTGATTGGCTTACCGTAGTCTTCGTCAGGGATGACCAAGAGGATGTACTTACCCACGCTCAAGGCGTAGCCCAGTTCCATGCCCAGGCCAACGTCTTCTTCATCAGGGATGTAAACGCCCAGCATTACGTCGTTGGTCTTGATCCCGTTTAAGTCGTTGTTGTAGGTTGCCGTAGCCCATTCCTTGTCGTGCAGGTATTCTGGGTGTTCATCAACCCGGATACCCTTATATTGGTTTTCCAAAGGCACGTAGCTGTTTTCCAGGTCAATGGTTGGGTTTTCCTTCAAGGCCTCCATTGCTTCCTTGTAGGCCTTGTTTTGGCGGTCAGTGAACCAGCCAGCGCCGAAGTAGATCGTCTTTTTTGGCATATTTAGTATTTCCTTCCTTACTTTTAGCAAATCTTGTGCTTCTATTACTTTATCATAGTTTAACGAGCTCTTGTCAGAATTTTCTCAGAAAAAACGTTTTTCGCTTAATAGATTTGAAAAAACATGTCTATAATAGAAGTAACTAGTGCATGAAAAGGTGAGGCGATAGCAATGACTGAAAAAATGCTGGATCCGGCAAGCTGTTTTGTGATTGATGCTGAAGACCAAGAAGACCTCTTTACCCAAGTCTACCAAAGACTCTTAAAAGAGGGGCTGATAGCAGACGGCTTTTTAGACCAGGTGATTGAAAGGGAAGAGGACTACCCAACTGGCTTGTCCAGCCAAAATTTGGGTGCAGACCTGCCAAACCTGGCCTTTCCCCATACTGAGGGGATTTTTGTTAAAAAAGACCGCCTGGTGCCAATCAAATTGCTCAAGCCAGTAACTTTTCACAGCATGGTTGACCCCCAGGTCAGCCTGCCGGTGGGCTTTTGTTTCATGCTGCTGGATGACAAGGCTGATGGTCAAGCTCAGCTCTTGTCCCAGACTATGACTTATTTGAGTCAGGCAGATCCTAGTGAACTAAAGGAGCTCTTTGCCTTGACTGATCCCCAAGCAATCTATGACTTTTTGGAAAAAAGACTAATCTTCTAAGTAGATTTCCCGCAAATCCAGCAAGTCCTTGTTAGACAGTCCAATTTGCTGATGCAAATAAGCATTAATGCTGCCATATTGTTGGTTGATAGTCTTAAATAAGTAGTCGAAATATGCTGGTTGAACAGTCTGCAGATCATGGAAGGTCTTAAGCAGGTTTTCATTAGCCCCCTTGGCCTCCTCCTTGGCCAGCAGCTGATCCACAAAGCCCTTAACTGCTTGGTTGGTGTACAAGTAGTCTTTTTCAATAGTTGCCATCGGTACGCCCAAGGCAGATAGGATCAAGATGGCCCCAAAGCCAGTCCGGTCCTTGCCGGCGGTGCAGTGAAAAAGGACACTTTCGCCTTCTTTTTCATTGCCCAAGAGCAGCTCAAACAGGTGGCGGTAAGCCTGATTGGCATTTTTCCCTGTAGCCATGTTCTGGTAGGCCCAGAGCATTCTTTGGTAGCCCCAGTTGCTGTCTTTAGCACTTTGTCTGGCCATGTCCGAAATGCTCATCGTGGAGTCGGTCAAGTCTTCGTCAAAAACGGGATCAGCAAAGTAGCTGACGCCCGCCAGCTCTTGGTCTGGCTGCTTGCTGCGCTCAAAGCTGGTTCTTAAGTCAACGTCATACTTAAGACCATATTTTTCCAGGTATTCCCGGTCTTCTTTGGTTAAGTCGCTCAAGTGGCCGCTTCTAATTAACTTGTGCTTTTTGACCGTTTTGCCGGAGATGGTCTTGTAGCCGCCCAGTTCCCGGAAGTTCCGGCCACCTTGGATTTGGAGCAGGTGCTGATTTAATTGCATAAAAAATTCCTTCCTATTATATTATCGATTCTCAACTAAAAATTTTTTCGTTCTTATCGTCTTTTACCTTTTTGAAAAATGGGCTTACATAAATAAAACAACATTTTTCCGAAAGCGCCTTAAAAAGTGAAAGTTATGCTAAAATAGAGGTAAGCGAAAGACATACAGAATACGGGAGATGAGCACTATGACTGAAGAAAAAATCAAAATTTTAGTACCTGTTGACGGGTCTGAATCCGCAGAACGTGCTTTTGACAAGGCAGTGAAGATCGCTGCCAACAATGGCTACCATGTCGACGTTTTGAACGTCATCGACACGAGACAATTCATGGGCGAAATGCAAGACACCTTGATTTCTGGTGACACCATTTACCAAATGACTCAAGACTCAGAAGAATACCTGAAGAGCTTGAAGCAATGGGCTCATGACAACATCGGCTTTGACGACCTGGACTACCACATTCGCTACGGCAGCCCAAAGCGCATCCTTTCTTACGACTTCATCAAGGACCACGGCAACAACCTGATCGTGATGGGGGCTACCGGTTTGAACGCCGTTGAAAGAATGTTGATGGGGTCAGTTACCGAATACGTTAACCAACACGCCATGGCCGACGTCTTGATTGTCAGAACCGACGTCAACAACATGCCCGCTAAGTAGTCTATGGTAAGAGTATAACTTAAAAAGAGAGCGTTTGGAATAAAATCCAAACGTTCTTTTATTTTTGTTTTTCTTAACATCGAATTTACTTTTGTTCGGATTTCAGTTAACTTTTTACATTTTTACATGTCATTTGCAAAATTTTATTAACCTTTAGAATCGCTAATTGGAATAGCGCAATCCTTTTTGGAAAAAATTACAAAAACTCTTGCCAAAACCCGAATATTTCTGTTAGAATTGTTCAAGAACGCAGAAGAAGAAAGCAAATTAATATCGACTGTTGTTCCGTATGAGCGGTTAAAGACGAAACTTCAAAGTCTGGCTGCTTATGTTGCTGTTGTACTGTTTATTTCATTATCCATTTTTCAGGGGGAACTAATGAAAAAGTTCAAGAAGGCACTGTTTGGTGCTGTAACTGTTGCTGCTGCTGTTTTGGCAACTGCTTGCTCATCTAGCAAGTCATCATCTTCCTCAAAGGGCTACGCTCCATCAAAGTCACACCCTTTGACCATTCAATTCGTGCCTAGTCAGGCTGCTTCTACTTTGGAAGCTAAGGCTAAGCCACTTGAAAGCATTCTTTCTAAGAAGCTTGGCGTTCCAGTTAAGATCTCAATGTCAACTGACTACAACACGGTTGTTGAAGCCATGAAGTCCAAGAAGGTTGACGTTGGCTTTTTGCCACCAGATGGCTACGTATTAGCCCACAAGCAAAAGGCTGCTGACGTTTTGCTTCAAGCTTTGCGTTACGGCATCAAGCAACCAGGCGGTAAGCAAACCAACAAGCTGGTTAAGTTCTACCGGGCAGAAATCTTGGTTAAGAAGGGCTCAAAGATCAAGAGCTGGAAGGACTTGAAGGGCAAGAAGATTGCCGTTCAAAACGCTACTTCTTCTGCCGGCTACATCTTCCCAATCGCTGAATTGAAGGAAAAGGGTTTGGACTTGACCAAGAAGGGCAACGCTAACTTAGTAACGGTTACTGGCCACGACCAAGCAGTTCTTGACGTTCTTAACGGCGACGTTGACGCAGCCTTCACTTTCGAAGACGCACGTAACACTGTTTTGGCTGACCAACCAAACATCATGAAGAAGGTTGTTCCAATCTACTTCACTAAGGGTATCCCTAACGACACCATCTCCGTTCGTTCAGACATGAGCAGTGCCTTCCGGAAGAAGCTGACTAAGGCTTTTGAATCCCTGCGCAACAACAAGAAGAGTCTGAAGATCATCGAAAGCATCTACAGCCACGAAGGCTACACTCCTGCTAAGGACTCAGACTTTAACATCGTACGGAAGTACGACAAGATGGCTGCTACTAAGTAGTAGGACTTGATAACAAGATATCAATTAAATACTGATAGTGAAAATCGTGCCCCACTTCATGTAGGACACGATTTTCAATGATTAGGCAAAAAATTTTTAAGGAGTTATATTCAATGGCAGAACAGCCGATGATTGAAATGAAGAACGTGACCAAGGTCTACGACAATGGTACCGTTGGTTTGAAGAACATCAACTTGAAGATCAACAAGGGCGAATTTGTCGTGATCGTTGGTTTGTCTGGTGCCGGCAAGTCAACCTTGCTGCGGTCCATCAACCGCCTGCACGATATTTCTGAAGGCGACATCTTGATCGATGGCGAATCCATCACGCAAGCTAAGGGCAAGAACCTGCGCTTGATGCGGCGCAAGATCGGGATGATCTTTCAAAACTTCAACCTGGTTAAGCGTTCAAGCGTTTTGCGCAACGTTTTGGCCGGGCGCCTGGCTTACTACCCAACTTGGAAGACCACTTTTAACCTGTTCACGAATGAAGACAAGCAAAGAGCTTATGAAGCCTTGCAAAGCGTGGATATGGCGGAAAAAGTCTACTCAAGAGCCGACGAACTCTCTGGTGGTCAGCAACAAAGAGTGGCTATCGCCCGCGTATTGACTCAAAGCCCAGAAATTATTTTGGCCGACGAACCAACTGCTTCTCTTGACCCTAAGACTTCCCACCAAGTAATGGAAGACTTGCGGATGCTGAATGAAAAGTACAACATGACCGTTGTGGCCAACCTGCACTCCATCGAACTGGCCAAGGAATTTGGCCACCGGGTGATCGGGGTCCGGGCCGGCGAAATCGTCTACGACGGCAAGATGGAAGACACGCCACAATCCGTCTTTGACAGCATCTACAATGGTGGTACGGGTAAGGAGGAAGATTAACAATGTCCAAAACAGATCGTGACATGTTAAAGCTTCCCAAGAAGAAGTTTAAGATGTGGAACTGGGTCTGGGTCATCTTGATGATCGTGGGCTTGGTTTTATCCGTCCAAAACACCGGGACGAGCCTGCCAGAATTTTTTGCCAACTTCGACCAATTTGGTGAAATCTTCGTGCAAATGGCGCAGCCTGACTGGTCTTACGCCGGCACAGCCATTCCTTACTTGGTTGAAACCATCAAGATGGCCATCATCAGTACGGTGATCGGGTCAGCACTGGCCTTCATCTACTCACTTTTGATCGCCAGAAACATTGTCCACAACAAGATTATTACCGGCGTTTTGCGCTTCATCATGAACATCATCAGAACCATTCCTGACTTGCTCTTAGGTTCTATCTTTGTTGCCATCGTTGGGATTGGGCCGGTAGCCGGTATCTTGGCCTTGACGGTCTTCACCTTTGGCGTGGTCGTGAAGCTTTTTTACGAAGCAATTGAAACCATCGATCCCGGTCCAAGTGAAGCCATCAAGGCGGTCGGCGGCAATGGGATGAACAACATCATGTTTGCTGTTATGCCGCAGATCATGCCTTACTTTATCAGCTACGCCTTGTACGCCTTTGAAATCAATGTCCGGGCTTCCACGGTTCTGGGTTACATCGGGGCCGGCGGTATCGGCTTGCAGCTGAAGAACACCCTGGACATGTTCAGCTACAACCAGACGGGGATGATCATCCTGGTTATCTTCTTGGTAGTCTTGGTCATCGACTTTATTTCAACTAAGGCAAGGGAGGCGTTGATGCGCTAATGGAGACGACAATGAAGAAATTACCGCCAAAGCCAGTCACGGCCAAGACCAGAGCAGTCAAGTGGCTCAGCTGGATTTTAGCGATCGTAGTCTTAATTTGGTCCTGCACGGGGCTGGACTTTACGGGGATTAAGCCAACCGCTGGCCAGATCACCGGCGCCATTTTTAACGGCTTGTTCCACCCGGACTGGTCCTACGTTTATAACGGCTCAGGCGAAGACTTGGTGTCTCAGCTCTGGCAAACCCTGTGCATCGCCTTCTTGGGGACTTTTATCTCAGCCATTATTTCTATACCTTTTGCCTTTTGGGCAGCTAACACCCGTCACAAAAAGTTCTGGGTATCAGAAAGTGGGAAGATCGTGCTGACTTTTATCAGATCCTTCCCAGAAATCGTTTTGGCCTTGATGTTCATTAAGGCCGTTGGGCCTGGTGCACCAGCCGGTGCCTTGGCTTTGGGCTTCCACTCAGTGGGGATGCTGGCCATGCTCTTTTCTGAAGCTATCGAAAGCTTGGACGACGGCCCAAGCGAAGCCATCACTGCCGTTGGTGGGTCCAAGTTCAACGTAGCTGTTTTTGCTACGATGCCGGACCTGATGCCAGCCTTGGTGTCCAACACCCTGTACCGCTTTGACGTGTCCGTCCGTTCTGCCTCCGTTTTAGGTTTGGTAGGGGCCGGCGGTATCGGCTACCCATTGATGATCGCCTTGAACTACCGGCAATGGAGCCGGGTCGGCATCATCTTGCTCGGGATCATCGTGATGGTGGTCATCATCGACTGGATCTCCGGTGCTATCCGGAAGAAGCTGGTTTAAGCTTAATTATTGAATATATCCTTAAAAATAAGAGACCAAAGCACCGCGGTGCTTTGGTCTTTTTGCTTTGGTGTGTGTGGTGCGGGGCGGTGGTGCTGTTGTTGTGTGGCGGCGCGGGTGCGTGGTTTTTGCCCCCGAAATATGTCAACCGGCTGCGATTTTACTGAATTTTGCCCCCGAAGTATGTCAACCGGCCGCGATTTTACTGATTTTTGCCCCCAAAGTATGTCAACCGGCCGCGATTTTGCTGATTTTTGCCCCCAAAGTATGTCAACCGGCCGCGATTTTGCTAGTTTTTGCCCCCAAAGTATGTCAACCGGCCGCGATTTTGTCGTTTTTTGCCCCCAAAGTATGTCGACCGGCCGCGATTTTGCTAGTTTCTGCCCCCAAAGTATGTCAACCGGCCGCAATTTTGTCGATTTTTGCCCCCAAAGTATATCAACCGACGGTGATTTTGCTGATTTTTGCCCCCGAGTTGACTCAACCGGTCATGATTTTGCCCCCAAGTTGTGTCAACCCAAGATGGTTGCTATAAGTTGGGGGAGATTTTTTAGAAAAAAGAGTCCGGTTGACATAAAACGGGGGCAGATTTTTGGAAAAATGGGGTCGGTTGACATAGATTGGGGGCGAATTTTAGGAAAAAAGAGTCCGGTTGACATAGATTGGGGGCAAATTTTTGGAAAAATAGAGTCGGTTGACATAAAACGGGGGCGGATTTTTGGAAAAAAGGAGTCGGTTGACATAGATTGGGGGCAATTTTTAGTAAAAAAGGAGTCGGTTGACATAGATTGGGGGCGGATTTTAAGAAAAAACGATTTGGTTGAGTCAAGTTGGGGGAGACTTGCCCAAAACAATATCAACCAGAGAGGATCGTAGCCCAAAATGATATCAACCGAAGAGGTTTGCAGCCCAAAACAATGTCAACCAGAGAG
>NZ_JBJFHB010000062.1:20813-27433 GCF_051893255.1 Lactobacillus sp.
AGCCCAAAACAATGTCAACCAGAGAGTACTATAGCCCAGTTGACATCGTTTTGTGCAAGTGATCTGTTTGGTTGACATCGTTTTGTGCAAATGATCTGCTTAGTTGATATCATTTTGTGCGGAAAACTAAGATTGAGCCCAAAAATGTGCGCCTCTGCTGCTCCGCGCCAACGCCCCGCCCAGCCGCCCCACACAAAAAAACAAGCAACCGCCGCGCGGTTGCTTGTCTCACTAATTACTATTTTACGTAAGCGTACTTGAAGCTGTAGTTTGCACCGGCCCCGTTGTAGATGACGTCCTTGATGCTGGTCTTAACCATCCAGGCTTCGATTGGGTGGTAGAGCGGCGTTACGCCTTGTTGTTCAAGCAAAACTTGTTCTGCCTTAGCCATGTCGCTGAAGCGTTCGCTAGTTGAGCCAGTGGTCTTAGATGCGGCAACATACTTGTCGTAAGTCTTGTTGGACCACTTGCCGTAGTTGTAAGAGTTGCCCGTAGTTTGCAGGTCAAGGAAGGAGACTGGGTCAGAGAAGTCGGCGTTCCAACCAGTTGAAACAACATCGAAGTTGCCACTCATCATCCGGTTAAGTCTAGTCTTCTTAGGGATGCTTTGAACGCTGACGTCCATCTTCAAGTTGGTTTCCAGTTGACTTTGGACGAATTCAGCTGCCTTCTTTGACGTGTCGTCGTCGTCGCCAAGCAGGGTGAAGCTGATTGACTTCTTGCCTAATTGCTTCAAAGCCTTCTTGTACAGCTGCTTAGCCAAGGTTACGTTGTAAGTATCGTACTTCTTGGTATCAGCGTTTCTTACCGTATCCGTGTAGTCCTTGCTGCCAACAGTCGTCATGCCGTCTGGGTCAAAAGTATCTGCCACCGTTGCGGCGCCGCCCAAGGTCTTAACCAATTCCTTGCGGTTGATTGCTAAGGAGATGGCTTGACGAAGGTAAACGTTTTGGAATTCCTTACGCTTCTTCAAGTTGTAGGACAGGTACTGGGTTGATGACATCTTCCGTTGGGTGTAGCCGGTCTTGCCCTTGAGTGAGCGAGTTGCGGAAGCGTCCAAAAAGGCTGCGTCCAGCTTGCCGCTTTGGTAGAGGTTGTAGTCGGTTGACGGAGTCTTTTGAACGGAGAACTTCACGCTGTCGAGCTTAACGCTCTTCTTGTCCCAGTAGTTCTTGTTCTTAACCAATTTCCATGACAGGTTAGAACCAGTCCAGCCTTCTTGAACGAATGGACCGTTGTAGATCATGTACTTGGAAGAAGTACCGTACTTAGAACCAGCCTTTTCGATGAACTTTTGGTTTTGCGGGAAGAAGAGTGGGAAGGCCATGAGCAGCTTGAAGTATGGGATCCGCTTTTCCAAGGTAACGGTCAGCTTGTACTTGCCGTCAGCCTTGATGCCCAAGGCACTAGTCTTCTTCTTGCCGCTGACGATTTGGTCAGCGTTCTTGATGCCGCTAAACAGATAGGAATATTCTGAAGCAGTCTTTGGGTCTACCGTCCGGCGCCAGGAATAGACAAAGTCTTGGGCGGTAACAGGATCACCGTTTGACCACTTAGCGTTCTTTCTCAAGGTAAAAGTCCAGGTCTTGCCATCTTTAGAAGTGGTCGTCTTGGTAGCTAAGGCATTTTGCACCTTGGCGTTCTTGCCCAGCAAGTACAGCCCTTCTTCAATGTTGTTGATTTGTTCATATGAAGCTTGGTCAGTAGCCTTGGATGCGTCCAAAGTCGCGATTTCTGCCGTGTTCATCCAGGAAATGCTTTGCGTCTTGCTGGATGAAGATGAGTTGCTTGATGAACATGCCGTTAAAGCAGCGGCTGCGGCGAGCAAGGTCCCGCCTGCTAAAAAGGTGCCCTTTTTCATAAAAATGCCTCCCAAAAGGATCACAAACTACAATTAGACAATTACACAAATAAAATTACGAAGTTAATAAGCAAAAAACGAAACTTATTAAGATAAGTTCATTATAGCATTAGAATTAAATTTGTCCAATCTTTTTCTCATTTTGTATTAACTTTAGCCTAAACAAGCACTTTTTGCCTAAAGGGACAAATTAGCATTATAATAAGTGAGAAATGCCCAGCAGTTAGGTTGCCAAAAGCGCGAAAAAAAGCGCTCGCGTCCGAGTAAAAAAGGCTAACGAGGGGCTAGTTTTTGTTATAATTAGGTTAAGACTGCAAGGAGGACATCATGGACAAATTAGCAACCATGGAGCTGGCTGATGAATTAGCTGCAGCTCAAGACAAAATTCTTAACGGTGAAGAAAAGTTAGACACGGCTCGGGTTTACCAAGCAATTGATGACTTGGGCGTATTGAACGATCCAATCAGCAAGTATTTTGACCGAACTGAAGATGAATACTACGAAACGGAAAGCGACCACTACTTGGCCTTGACTAATTTGAGCAGCAAGCTCGGCGACCTGCATGACCGGATCTTGACCAACCACGTTGACGGCTTCGTTGACAAGGATGAGATCAACTTCACTTACAACCATGAAAATGCCTACGCTGACGATACTTACGTAGCACGCGAAGACATGCACGTTTTGGTTTACGGCTTAAAGGTGATCGGTGCTACGCTGGCCATTGCACCTGAAGACGTCCGCAGCGTTTTGTCAAAAGACGCAGTATTGTCTTTGGGCTTAGCAGCGCATGCATTAGCAGAAAATCTGTAATCGCAAGCCGGTGGCAGCCGGCTTTTTCTGATTTTAGGCTTTGAGGATAAGTTGGGTAGAAATGGACATCTTTAAATATACTAAGGGAATTATCGATAAAGCAGTGGGCGCGTCTAAGTTGCATGCCGTGCAAAAAGGGGGCGGCGAGCTCTTAGACCCAATGCAGAAGTATCTGACGGTAGGGGAGTACCATGTCGATGCTCGCGATGCAACGCCCGATGACCGGCCATTTACCTTGACCGTCTACCAAGACGACCAAGGCGTTTTGCACCAAGCCCTGAGTCCTGAGGACACGGAGGGCCTGGCTGCTGAATATGACCGGAAATTTGTGCCGGAATTAAACCGGTTCAAGGCTTTTAGGAGCCGGAAGACTGGCCGGCGCTACGTAGTCGAAGACTACCTGCGCCGCTTTGTCCGTGACGTGAAAAAAGAAGTGCGAGAAGGTGACGACTCGGTCAATATCGGCGTCATCACCGATACCCACTTTAAAAACGTGGATAGCTTGGACTTTTACGGCTGGAACGGCCTGATGCACGTCCGGGAATTTTCTTACCTGGATGACCTGGACGTCTTAGACCTCAAGTGCCACCTAGGTGACTGGATTGATGGGTCTGATGCCGGCCTCATTAGCGAAAGCGAACTGATGAAGCTGCGCGACTCCTTTAAGTCATCCAAGGTGCCGTACTTGATGATCAAGGGCAACCATGACGAAAACGATAAGTTTGACGAGCACCATGACCTGAAGGCCAGCTTCCCGGAGCGGGAGTTTGAAAAGCTGATGTGGCCGGAGATGTACCAGCAAAGAAAGCTGCACTATCTCTCCAAGCAGCATGGCGTTGCCTGGTTTGACAAGGGCCATGTCCGGGTGATCAGCCTGAATACGTCTGACATTCCTTATATTTTGGATGAAAAAGGTCAAAAGAAGTATGACGTGAAAATCACCCTAGGCGTCCGGGAAGACCAGGTGCAGGAATTGATCGAAATCTTGCAGCAGTCAAGCGGCAAGCAGATCGTCTTAATGAGCCATGCCAACCCCATCAACCGCAAGGGCGGCAATGCCTTGAAGTATAATGGGCGGTCTCTGCACGAGCTCTTAGTAGCCTTTAACCAAAAGGAAAAGGGCCGCATGCACTCTAGCAAGGATGTACCGCCGGAATTCCGCTTGAGCAACGACTTTGACTTTACCAAGGTGCAAGACGCCAAGATCATTGCTTATTTCTGCGGCCACCGGCACGTGGAAGACCAGTACCGGATCAACGGGATCCAGTACATCCTTTTCAATTGCTCAGCCCTCATGGGGCCAAGCCACCAATTGACCACCAAGTATAATAAAAATCTAAACCGGAAGATGGACCACCAAAACGAATTCGCTGGCTACATTGTCAATGTTGACTTATCCAGACGGCGGATCAAGGCTTTTGGCTATGGAGCAGCTACCAGAAGAAGAATTTTTTTCATTTAGTTTAAGATTGACAAGGACTCTTTGAACATTAGAGTCCTTGTTTTATAATAAGAAGTTGACTTTAGGAAATAACTAGATTAAGGAAGATAAACTATGTGCGGAATTGTCGCCTTTTACGATCCAGAAATTAATGACAAGCAAAAAGCCATTGGGAAGATGATGGAAACCATCAAGCACCGGGGGCCAAGCAGCGATGGTATGTACACCAACGACAAGGTAGCCTTGGGCTTTAGACGATTGTCGATTATCGACTTGCGCGGGGGCAGTCAGCCAATTTATAACGAAGACCGCAGTCGGGCTATTATTTTTAACGGGGAAATCTATAACTTCAAGCCTTTAAGAGAAGACCTGATCAAGGCGGGCCACACCTTCACCACCAAAGCCGACACCGAAGTCCTCCTGCACGGCTATGAAGAATGGGGCATGGACGGCCTCTTGAAGAAGGTTAGAGGGATGTTTGCCTTCGTGATTTGGGATGACAACACCCAAACCATGTACGGTGCTCGCGATTTCTTCGGCATCAAGCCGATGTACTACCAAGACGTTGACGGCCACCTCTTGGTGGGTTCAGAACTGAAGAGCTTTTTAGCCTTCCCTCATTTTAAAAAAGAACTGAACACCGAAGCCGTTAAGCCATACCTGATGAACCAGTATAACGACCTGAAGGAAACCTTCTTTAAGGGCGTCTACCGCTTCCAGCCAGGCCACTGGTTTGAATACAAGGACGGCAAGATGACCACCCACCAATACTGGGATGCCGAATACAAGGAAAACAGCCTTAGCTTTGAAGAAACCATCAAGAAGATCAACGAAGACTTGAAGGAAACCGTTGACCTTTACCGGAACGCCGACGTTAAGGTTGGGGCCTTCTTGAGTGAAGGGGTTGACTCCAGCTTCTTGACGGCTCTCTTAGACCCAGACGAAGTCTTCTCAATCGGCTTTGACGACAACACCTATGATGAAGCTTCTAAGGCCAAGGCCTTGTCTGACATCAACGGCTGGCACTTCTACGCTGACAAGGTGAAGTCAGAAGAAGCCATGCGCGACTTCCCAGAAATGCAGTACCACATGGATGAACCAGATGCCAACCCATCCATTATTCCTTTGTGGTATCTGTGCAAGCTTGCCCGCAAGCACGTTACGGTTGCCCTGTCCGGGGAAGGGGCCGACGAGCTTTTTGCCGGATACGTCAACTACGGGATGCACACCCACAACAATGTGATCAAGGTCTTTACCTCTAAGCTGAAAAAGCTGCCTAAGGGCAAGCGGGTTAAGCTGGCTCACAAGATCAAGAAGATGCCAAACTTCCCAGGCAAGGTCCACCTTTACACCAACCTGGCTGAGCCAAGCGAATTCTACGTTGGTCAATCCGTCATCTACGACATGGACTACCCAACCATCTTTACCTCTAAGGACGCTAACGCCATCTTGCAGCCAAATTACCGCAACAAGCTGACAGTTAACGGTATCTACCAAGAAGACTTCAAGAAGGTCAAGGACGTCGACAACGTCAAGCAGATGCAGTATATCGACCTGCACCACTTCATGTTAAACGACATCGAGCAAAAGGCCGACAAGATCTCCATGGCTCACTCCCTGGAACTCCGCGTTCCATACCTGGACAAGAAGATTGCCGAACTAGCCAACTCCATCCCAACCAAGTACCTGGTCAACAAGTACGACACCAAGTACGCACTGCGGAAGGCTTCAGAACAAGTTCTGCCAGACGAATGGGCTAAGCGGCCAAAGCTGGGCTTCCCAACCCCAATCAAGCAATGGCTGAAGGAAGAACGCTTCTACAAGCAAGTGCGGGAGCTCTTCAGCGAAGACTTCGTCAACGATATCTTTGACCAAAAGAAGATCATTGACCTTTTGGACGAAAACTACGAAGGCGATGGCTCTCACCGCCGGCAAATCTGGGCGATCTACACCTTCCTGGTTTGGTACAAGCTCTTCTTCGTGGACTACGAGGAAACGGTCCGCAAGTACCAGCACGTCCAACCAGAAGTAGCCAGCCTGATTTCCCAAGGCAAGCTGCTGTAAAAAAGAAACTCAAGCGATTAGTAAAAGCAGTAGAGATAAAAGAGATTAGAGAGAAAAAACAAAGACAATGGTTAAATTTACACCGATTCTGCTGGGCAGCGACATTAACGTCTATGGCATGGCCCGGTCTTTCAACGAAGCCTATGGCATCAAGGTCCAGGCTTGGGCCGCCAGCCAGCTGGCCGCCACTCGCTATTCCAAGATCGTGGATGTCGAAGTCCACCCTGGTTTTGCCGAAGACCCTGGTTTTATGAACGTGATGCAGGAAAAAATCAAGGAATACCAAAATCATGAAGAACCAGTAATCCTGATTGCCTGCGGGGATGGCTATGCCGAGCTGCTCGCCAAGCACAAGGCAGAATTAGAAGGCACCTTCATCGTTCCTTACATCAACTACGACATGTTGGAAAAGCTGATTTCTAAAGAAGGCTTTTACGAAGT